>JACOVK010000007.1 GCA_016177305.1 Parcubacteria group bacterium
CTGACTGCGGGGGCGTGCCGTCTATGCCGTGCACAATAATGATGTCAGAGGATTTTTTCTTCTCTTCTTCCTCTTCTGCGGGCGCGCTGCTCTGGGGTTGGGGCGCTGCCACGGCTTCCGTAGTTTCTTCTTCAGCAGCGGGTTCAACAATGCCCGTTGATTCAGGCGCCTCAATGGGAACGGATTCTTCAATGGCTTCTGCTAGGGGTTCACTCGCCTCTTCCGCAACAGTCGGAATGGCGGCCTCAACGGATACTGGTCCAAGAATAATTTCATCAGGAGGAGATTCGGCAAGCGGAATGTCCTCCGAGAGCGCGCTCTCGCCAAGCACCTGCCCGAGTGGCGTTGCGAGCGGTACCTCCGGCCCCGAAAACAATGCGAGCAAGCGGGAAAACCCTTCTGCAATCCAATGCAAAATCGCGGACACGATATTGACTGCCCAATCCCATGCCCACTGCACCACGCGCGCGTACCCAGGCCGGTCCGGTTGGCTGGTTTGATCCGATGTTTGCGCGGACACTCCCGACATTGGCCACAACAGCACCATGCACGCCGAAGCTGCGGCCAACGCTTTTGCGAGCGGAAGGCGCATGATATTCTGGCTGGCTCTTTTGCTGCGTTTAGCGAGCTCTTTTGCGGCCATGTTTGCTGATTACATCTTCTCCGGCGCCTTGATGCCGAGTAGCGCAAGCCCATTCCGGAGCACAATTTGTATGGCCTGAACCAACACGAGCCGCGCGTGCTTGAGTTCTTCTGACTCGGCTTTCAAGACGTGGTGTGCGTGGTAAAACGTATTGAATGCGTGAGCCAGCTCCAGCAGATAGTTGCACACCAAGCTCGGATTGTAACGCTCTGCCGCGCCGCTGACGACTGCAGGATACTGCAGGAGCTTGAGGCTGATCGCTTTTTCTTCCGGCTTGTCCAGCAATCCGAGCTTGACGCCGCTTGCCGCAAGCGGCGTTTCCTCGGAGAGGATGCTTGAGATGCGCGCATGAGCGTACTGCACGTACGGCCCGGTTGAACCTTCAAACGCAATGGCTTCTTTCGGGTTATAGTGGATTGACTGGGTCGGAGTCACGTGCAGCAAAAAAAATTTTAGAGCACCCATGCCAATGGTGTCCGCGCGCTCCGAGCGTTCGGCCTCCGTAATGTCCGGAAACCGCTTGGCGACTTCCTCGGCCGCGAGCGCTTTGACTTCACGAATACGGTCATCCGCGTCAACCACCTTGCCCTCCCTGGATTTCATCTTGCCTTCCGGCAAAAACACCAAGCCGTATGAAAGGTGATGAAGGTTCTTCGCCCAATCATATCCCAATTTTTTCAAAATCGCGAACAGCACTTTAAAGTGGTACTCCTGCTCATGCCCAACCACGTACACGAGGCCGTCAAACCCGAATTCCTTCTGCCGGCTAACCGCCAATCCCAAATCCTGCGTGATGTACACGGACGTGCCGTCACTGCGGCGCACAAGCTTTTTGTCCAAGCCAACATCCGTAAGGTCAACCCAGATTGCTCCATCCTCTTCAAAAAAGACGTCTTTTTTCAGTCCCTCGTCAATGATCTTTTTGCCCAAGAGGTACGCGTCGCTCTCGTAGTAGTTTTTATCAAACTCGCTCCCCAGATTTTGGTACGTTTCCTCAAATCCCGCATACACCCATTCGTTCATCTGTTTCCACAAGGCCACGACTTCGCGATCGCCCGCCTCCCACTTTCTCAGCATCTCCTGGGCCTGGAGCCCGATTTCAGATTCGCCAAAAAACTCCTGCCGCCGTTTTGCGGCATCTTCTTTGGAAAGGCCCGGCACCTCGGGGTTGTTCTTGAGAAACGCCTGCCACTCAGCCTCAAACTCCCGCTCAAACAGAACGTAAAACTTCCCCACAAAATGGTCGCCCTTTTGGCCCGCTTCTTCCGGCGTCTGGCCATCTCCCCACTTCTGGTACGCGAGCATGGATTTGATGATGTGGATGCCGCGGTCATTGATGATCTGCACTTTTTTGACATCCGCGCCCTGGGACGACAAGAGGCGCGAAAACGACATGCCGAGTGCGTTGTTCCGCACGTGCCCCAAATGCAGGGGCTTGTTGGTGTTCGGGGATGAGTACTCAAGCAAGAGCTTCTGCTTGTTTTCTTTTGACTCGCCGTAGCGTTTGCCTTGTTTGATAACCTCTGGCACCGCCTCTTTTGCAAGCACGCCCGCGGAAACCGTGACGTTCAAATACCCGCTCACCGCTTCTGCCCTGGTGATTGATTCGTGCTTGATCGCCGGTGCGAGCTTTTCGGCAATTGCCTGGGGTGGCTGCGCAAGCTCCTTTGCGTACCGATGGCAGGAAACCGAAAAATCACCAAACTTGGGTTCGGCAGTGGTAATGGAAATGGTTTCCGGCTGCCAGTTGAACGCGGCCTTGAACGATTCCTGAATTTCTTTCCTAATCGCATCAGTAATCATACCAAAAAACTACCATAAAATCGGAAAAATCGCGAGAGTATGGTATACTGGGCAAAGACAGCAAGATACAATGACCAAACAAATTCAAAGGTACAAATGCAAATATCCAAAACAGGCCCCCGTGGGTTTTAATTTTGGATTTTGTATCTTGTTTCTGTCTTGTTTCTTGTTTCTTGTATCTTCCGCGGAAGTGCGCGCCAAATCTGATGTTATTGTTTCGCAGTGGGTAACGGACGCGGAACTCTCAAGCGGCTACGCCGTAACAACGCAAGCGAACGACTTCAGGCTCACTACTTCTTTGAACCGCGCCGCGTTCGTTGAGCTGGTTGCGCCGGATTACTACCCCGCAGTCCCGCCCGACAAGTCCCTCATCTCCACAATCTACCACTACGCCCTGCTCCCGGCAAGCGAAAACAAGCTGCCCGGCGGAGTTTCAATCAGCTTTGCCTACCCCGCGGATGAAACGCGGTTTAGGGAAATTTTCATCTACAACGAAGAGCTCGCGAACTGGCGGCACGTTCCGGGATCTATTGACCCCGCAAGCCGCACGCTTACCATAACCACGCAATGGGCGAGTGGATTTGTGGCGGTGTTCGCTGACCACCTGGACCAGAGCGAGTACCTCAAAGAAAAGCTGGAAGCGCCGAGTATTTTGGTCATGGACTCAAAAACCGGTGAAGTGCTGCTTGAGCGCGGAAGCGAAATCCAGCGGCCCATCGCGAGCCTTACCAAGCTCATGACCGCAATTGAATTCCTGGAGCACAACCCGGGCTGGAACGTGCGCGTGACAATACTTGCCTCTGACGACACCATCCCGGCGAAAATCTACGTAAAGCCGGGAGACGTGTTCACTACCCATGATTTGTTCTATGCAACGCTCTTGAAAAGCGCAAACAATGCGGCGCGGGCCCTGGCGCGGTCAACCGGGCTTTCAAACGAGGAGTTTGTGGCACGCATGAACGAGAAAGCGAAAACATTGAGTATGCGCGGCACGTCGTTTTCGGAACCAACCGGGCTTTCCGGCGCAAACGTCTCAACCGCGCAAGACCTCTACGCGCTCGCGCGCCGCGCGTTCTCGGATATTGTGTTCCTGCAGGCAACCACGCCCAAAGCGCTCACCATTGCAAGCGTAAATTCCGGCAAGCGGCATATCCTGGAAAATACCAACAAAGCCATTGACGTGCCGTACGTGGTGATCGGCTCCAAAACCGGCTACACCGTGGAAGCCGGGCGCAACGTGATTATGAAAGCGAGGAACAAGGCCGGGCGCGAGGTGATTGCCATTACCCTTGGCGGAGAATCGCCCGGCAGCCAATGGGATGATATACGAATGCTCCTTAACGCGGCCTTGGGTTCGTAACGCATGAAACGCGCACTCGCCATCATCATGCCGCTGCTCTTCGGCATTCCGCTCTCCTTGGCGGCTGCTCCGGCAAGCTTTGCCTACCGCTCAAGCGAAGGCCGGACCCTGCTTTTGCCGTATGATACCATCCAGTCCATGGTTCCCATTGACCTGGGCGGGGACGGAACGAGCGAACTCCTTTTGGGCTCTCCTCCCGGATTCGTGGGGCAGGTATTTTTGGTGAGGCTTGACGGCTCCATCATCAACTCCTGGCTCGCGTATGACGCAAAGTTTAAGGGCGGGGTGAATGTCGCTGCCGGAGACTTGGATAACGATGGAATACCGGAAATCATTACCGCGCCCGCAGGAGGCGGGGGCCCGCACGTGCGCATCTTTGACGGGTACGGCAAGCCAAAAATCTCACCCGGCTTTTTTGCGGGACCAAATAACTACCAGGATGGCGTCTCTATTGCAATACAGAGGCTCGGCGACCGAAAGCCGCCCCTGATTACGGCCATCACCAATACTCCCGCCGCAAAGACGTTCAGCGCGTTCACCGCGCAGGGAGAAATAGTCAAATCCTACCCGTTCGCAGGCGCCGCGGACCAAGCCAACGGGCAGTATATCGTGCTCACGGCGCTGGAAAATCAAAAAAGCGGAACCATCACCCTGCCCAAAACTACGCAATCCATAGAGCGCCCGGGCAAGGCCATCATCATTGACCTCTCGGACCAGACCCTCTCCTACTACGAGGATGGGTATCGGCTCGGAACGTCCTTGACCTCAACCGGCAAACCCGGGTACGCGACTCCAGTCGGTGAGCACGCCATCAACGCTAAGTCCAAACTCGCGTACTCAAAAACCTACGGCCTGTACATGCCGTACTGGATGAGCTTCATCGGCGGCCGCTACGGGATCCATGAACTGCCCTACTGGCCCAACGGCTACCGCGAAGGCGAGGACCATTTGGGAACCGCGGTTTCGCACGGGTGCGTCCGCCTCGGCATTGGCCCGGCGCAAACGCTCTTTGAATGGGCAGAGCTTGGCACTCCTGTAATCGTGCAGCCGTAAATGGTATACTCTGGGTATGGAGACAAACACAAAAATAAAAAGCTCAAGCGGGCTGGATGCGCTGTTCAAAATCGCGGCAGACCAAAAAGCTTCGGACCTGCATTTGGTGGTGGGCCGCCCGCCGATCATCCGCGTTGACGGCGCGCTCAAACCAATTGAAAACGGAACAGCGCTCACGCCAGAGAGCATGCAGGAGCTCTTGTTCGGCATTGTGAGCGAACCCCAAAAGCAGAAGCTCCTTTCGCAGCGCGATTTGGACATGTCCTACGAAATAGGGGGCTTGGCCCGATTCCGCGTGAACATGCACTGGGAAAAAGGGAACTTGGGGCTGGTCGCGCGCGTAGTTACGCACCGGATTCCAAGCATGGAAGAGATCACCATGCCCAAGGCCTCCTACCAGCTCGCCCGGTTGAAAGACGGGCTCATTCTGGTGACCGGGCCAACCGGATGCGGCAAGTCAACCACCCTTGCTGCCATGATTAATTTAATCAATGCCGAACGCAACGCGCACATCGTGACCCTGGAGGACCCCATTGAGTTCATCTTTGAGCCGACTGATTCCATCATCAAACAGCGCGAGCTCGGCAGCGACGTGCTCACCTTTGCCTCGGGCTTAAAGCACACCCTGCGGCAAGACCCGGACGTGATCATGGTTGGCGAGATGCGGGATTTGGAAACCATTGCCGCAACCATGACCCTCGCTGAAACCGGGCATTTGGTGCTCGCCACCTTGCACACCATCAACGCGGCCCAGACCGTGGACCGCATCATAGACGTGTTCCCGCCCTACCAGCAGGACCAGATCCGCGTGCAGCTCTCCATGTCCTTGCGCGGAGTCATCTCCCAACGGCTCCTCGCAAAACTTGGAGGCGGCCGCGTTGCGTCTCGGGAAATCCTCATCAACAACTCGGCTGTGGCGAACCTGATCCGGGAGAATAAAATCGCGCAGATTAAAACCGTCATTCAAACGTCCGCGGAGCTCGGCATGGTTACCATGGACCAGGATATCAAGCGCCTCTACCAGGAAGGTGTTGTTTCCAAAGAAACCGCCGCAAGCAACATGCTGGATCCGCGAACCCTCTCTACGTGATGGAAACAGCCGACCTACAATCAATCCCTCTGTTTGCGGGCCTTGCAGGCGATGCGTTGGAAGCGCTGGCTGGACTGGCATCCGAGCAGCGGTACGCGATCGGAAAAACTGTTTACGCGGCGGGAGAGCCGAGCGAAAACCTGTACGTGGTGGTACGGGGCAGCGTGGCGGTAACGCACCAGCTGGACGGAGACCTGGTGACCTTGGCCCGGCTTTCGCAGGGGTACTTTTTCGGTGAAGCCGGGCTCTTAAAAGACAACCAAACTCACTCCTCCTCCGCCCGGGCCGAAGTTGACGGCACCGCGATACTCGCCTTGAGCCGGAAAAACTTCCGGGAGCTTACCAAGCGCAATCCTTCGGCCGCCCTAGCACTGGTGCAAAAAGTGGCGTCCGTTCTCTCGGAGCGGCTCACTGAAGACACCACGCGCATTGCCATCATCTCGGCCATCAG
>JACOVK010000014.1 GCA_016177305.1 Parcubacteria group bacterium
GGCTTTCCCCCTCTTGTATTCAGAGCCTGTCCCGAGTCTTCCCGAGGGAAGGGGGCGAGGGGGTGGTCCAGGGTGATTTTTTGATAAAAAAAGCGCCCCCGTCCTAGATGAAAGCGACGGGGGCGAACTGGCGCAATGACTGCCTAGGCGTGCCTAGGCAAAGCCAGAGTGATTCCGCATATCGCCGATGCCTTTCGTTGGGCGTGGCGGGGCGGCGGGAACAGTTGAAGAGCGGTCGGTCGGGTGTGAGGGATGAGGCTGGATCATACTACCTTCCAGCGAGTGATCGGCTCATTGTCAGAATTTTTCCCTGCGAAGGGTGTCTGCCAGTGTTCTCCATTAATGGCTTGTCCGCTTCTCCACTTACTTCTGCGGATCAGCGCGATTCCATTAATAAGGTGAACAACGTAGGCAGCTCTGATACTGACATGAGGAAATCTCTCTGTGCTGTCTTGCAGCACTCAAGCTTCACCCGTCCATACCCGAACGGACGAAGGAGCGGGGCCCGGCGGCGTAGGCTGCGACCGGGCGAGAGATCCGGGGAGTCGCCGTGGGGCGGCTCAACGAAGGGATCTCAATGAGTGCGTCGATGGCGGGCCTGCGCATGCAGTCTCCGGAACAGGCCGGGCTATAGCCGAACGGAGGCCCTCCGCTCAAGCCATGCCCGTTTTACCGTCTCCCACACCAGGGACGGCGCACTGCGCGAGGTCAACGGCTGCGAGCTGCCGGGGCCCCGCTCCATACTGCGAACAACCGGATGCGCTTTATACCCCACCCAACAGGGTAGGGATCCTTGAGGGGGGTTTAGAAAACCCCAAGGACGCGCTAGTTGTCGATCTTTGGACCCATCAGGACTACGCGCGGCATGCGCGTTCTCCTGGTGAAGTTTATGCGCCATGAGGGATGGCGGCCCTGGCACCTCTTGTTAGATGGTGCCCGCACTCCGCGCTACCGGATGGCAAGCGCGGTCGGCGACCCCCGGGGATCAGCGCCCGCGGGGGCTGTCCTGCTGGTCGACGCCGGTGGCGCCGTCGAAGAAGGTGATGCCGCCCTCGTTGGTGACGCAGGTATGTGGCTTACGAACGCCGGTGACCAGCACCGGAGAACCGCGAGTGGTGGCGCGCATGAAGCATCCTCCTTGCGGGGGTTGCGGTGATCTCTCCTGCGGACGCAGGAGAGGATGCATTGTTCTAGTACGTTTATTTTAGACTCAAATTATACATCAACCCAGTCTTTGTGTCAAGACTTTTTGTTATATTTTGGCTAATTTAAGGTAAAAAATAGCTAAATACACCACCCCTATCATCATTCCTGAATACAAAGACCAGAGGTAATGGTCAAACAACGCGAGTATCGCAAGAGGGAGCAAAAAGACACCTGCTGACAGCCAGCGAGATCCTTCCACTCCGCTCGCCGCAGGCTCGCTTCGCCCAGGATGACGCGAAGATAGGACAAAATATAAAAACCCCAACACAAAAATCAATCCAATAATCCCCAGTTCTGCCATAACCAAGAGCGGAACAGCATGAACCGGCTGGTAGTAGTATGCGGGCTGGCTCGCATCAATATCCCGATGCACAGCCAAACCGTAGTTCCCTATCCCAACCCCGGCAATAGGATGCTGTTTGATGAGCTGCCATGCCTCCGAAATCCCGCTTGAGCGTTCTTCGTATGACTTAACTTCAAGCCTGCCTCCTCCGAATACGCGTTCCTTGAAAGGTTCTGGATATGAGATGATGAGTGTCCCGGCAAACAGTACAATGACTACGAATGTCATTGCGAGGGAGCGCAGCGACCGCGGCAATCTTATCAACGCAATAAGGACGTACACCGCGAATCCGACGCCAAACGCCAACCATGCTGAACGCGAGAATGTAACCGCAAGGCCTGTGCTCAAAACCGCAACCGCGACGTACGCGAGCGGCGCGAACGCTCCTCGGCGGCCGCGCCACGCGGTCTCCTTGACCGCAAGCAATAATCCCAAAACCAGCCACCCGCCGAGTATGTTCGGATGCGGGAACGAACCATACGCCCGCAGCATGCGCATCATGTCTGTCTCCACCACTGACGTTCCTAACACTGACGCGTGCTGAAATGCCATGCCAAGCCACGTTGAACCTCCCACCTCTTGCAACCGGAACTGCACAAACGCGAGAATTGCCTGAATTGATCCGGAAATAATAATAGCCCACGATAATCTTGAAAAAGATGCCGCGCCGGAAGCGAGAATCAAGAATACCGCAACACCGGAAACCAGCGCCAGCCAGTGCTCAAGCGCGACTCCCCGGTCAACTGACCAGAGTATGGAAACCCCGGCCCATGCCAAAAAGACAACAAACGCGCCTGCGGGAGGCGCCAATCGCCGCATTGAAAACCCGGGCTTGCGCGCCAAAACGCTGGCCGCGCCTTTTGCTACAACCGCAATCAGCACAACAAACAGCAGCACTTCGGTTGCATAGAGTGATTGCGTCCCGTACTCCCAGTACTGCCCGTTGATTGAACCTTCAGCGATGATGAGCCGCGCCTGCCAGGGAATCAAAAACACGAACAAAAGCGTGCCGGCCCGAATGACTATGTCTAGGAACTTCATAGCGCAAGCAATGCTTCGTACCGCCGGATGAATGACTCCATGTGCGCGACCCTTCGGTCGTTCACGTGGAACTTGAGGAGCCCCTCCTCCACCCGCACCCGGGTGTCGCGGTTGGCGAGCTCCCGGATTGCCGCGGGAAACTTTTTTTGCTGGACGGCGCGCGCAAGCGAGGAAAGCGGCGCGAGAAGCAACTCAACCATGGGCCGCAGGATCACGGTGTGGCGCACGATGCGGCTCGGGTGCGGAA
>JACOVK010000015.1 GCA_016177305.1 Parcubacteria group bacterium
AAGGTAATGTCGTTTTTAATGGATACCTGGCCGGCTGTGGTCACTTTAAAGGTAGGCTGCTTGGTCCTATCGGTTTCAGACCCTAATACGCTTCCCCATACCGTAAGGCTTGATCCTGCCTCAAGATCCTGGTTAGCCGTGAGGCTGGTTTGGACGAGGTGCTCCCCGTGGGGGTTCTGGCTGGTTGAGCGGTACCGATCAAAGGAGAAGGACTCTGTTTCAGCCCAGAGGTCAGCATCCGTAGCAATAGCCAGCGTATGGGGATACCGTGGAGACAGGGAGATGGAGATAATGTCGTCCGTGGCAAAGGGAGTGTTGTCATCATCTGATTTAGGCCCTAACCACGCATCAGAGGCCCAGACATCCGTAATGGTATCGGAAAGCAGGCCCATGGCTGATACCGCGCCGGTGTTTGAGCCTGAATTGGTGCCTACATAGAGGGTGTTGTTGTCCTGGTCTATGTCTAAGGCTACGGCAAGAGAGGTTGATCCATAGATATGCTGGTACTCATCCGCGTTAATGAGGCCGGTAATGGTTGATGCCGTATGGTTCTGGAGCGCCCGCGAGCCTGTTTCATAGATATATTTTGCCTGGGAGGCAGAGAGGTATGAGGCTGTTACAAAGGGCTCGTCTATGGTAACGCCGCTTGCGATGGTGACTCCTGAAGCAGTGACTGACATGGTAGACAGGTCAAAGCCTGTGGAAGCTTGTTTCCCGTCTTTGTAGTCTGTGGTGGTTGATGCCGTGGCCGTACGGATGTAGTGGTGCCAGATGCTTGAGGAAGACACCCAGAACCCATAGGAGAAGGAATCGGTTGCCGCAGAGAGCTGCACGGAAGCGTTCGTCTGGGTGAGGGTGCCCCCTGACGTGGTTCTTCCTTTGCCCCGCACCCCTGATACCGCAGAAGATGAGCCGTTGTCGGTTAAGGTATTGCCCTTAATGGAGGCATCGGTTAAATCTTCCAATGGCCACATGCCCCTGATGTCGCCGATCATCTCTTCCGTGGTCGTGGCGGTCTGGTAGTACTTGACGGAACTAAGGGTGGATGAGGCATTGTGCTCGGATAGTCTGGTGACGCCTGCATTGTGGGCGATGAAGACCGTATTGGAGGTAGAATTGTCTGCAACTGATGATGCGGGGATGACAAACAGGTCATTAATGGTTTGGGCACTGGTAAAGATGGCAGGGCTCGGGCTGGTTGAGCCGTTTCCAAGGGTTGCCCCTGATTCATCATAGGCGTAGTCTGCGGTATCAGTAGACAAGGTGAAGTTCCTTGAATCCAGGTGCACATTCGTGAATACGTTCAAGGTCTGGGCCGTTTCCGTGTCATAGTACAGCGTGCCTTCCAGGGTAAGGAATACGTCATTGGCATCATCAGAGGAGTTGACGTTGTAATCCAGGATGCGTTCCGTATCTGTATCAATGACTGATACGCCCGTATCCGTTGCTGCGGCTAAGAACGTATCTGAGCCAATGCGGGCCGCGTGCACGCTGTTTACGGCATCATCTATGAGGTAGGCAGCGTCATTATGCGTTGCATACCCCAGCGAGGTTGAGTTCCTTGCGGCAATGTTGCCGTTGTAGGCAAGGATGCCATTGGTGATGTTTCCGTAGAAGGCGGCAGTATCATGGATGAAATCTATGGCAACAATGCCTCCGTCATAGGTGGAAGCAGAATTTGCCAGGTAGATAATTCCGTTTTGGGCATATACGTGGGCATGGGTTGCGCTGGTGCCGCCGATGATGCTCATGGTGGTGGATGCGGTTGATCCCTCGTCAAAGTTCATCCAGGAGGTGTTGTCCTTGGCATCAAAGATGAAGAGGTCGTCATTGGTGGCAATGATAATGGCTTTCGGGGGGAAGACCCGCTGGCCGCACCGGTCATTGGTGTCCAGGGTGCAGTTCTCGCCGGTGGCATCCAACGTTTCGTTGTACCAGGAGGAGCCCTGGGCAGAGGCGTTGTTGGTCCATGCTCCGCCATTGCTATCTTTGGTGGTGTCATAGACAAACACGTCATTGATGTTG
>JACOVK010000012.1 GCA_016177305.1 Parcubacteria group bacterium
CCGGGTCAACGCCTGCGGGCGGCGTGAGCTTCGGCGTGTCCGGAGATTTGAACTTCGGCACCCTGAACCCAGGTCAATCCGTCACCAAGCAGGCGACCATCACCAACAGCAGCAACGGAAGTATTATTACCACAGCCTCCGTGACCGGAGCGTTACTGTTTACCAGCAACCTGACCTTGGATAACGTGGTTCCTCCCCAGTGGCAGAAGAGTATTGCCGGAAACAGGAACGCGCCAGTCGGCGTTACGCTATCCGTGCCTGCTTCGTATGCCAGCACCGGAAGCGAGAGCGGAACCTTAATCTTTTGGGCGCATAGCGCGAATTAGGTATGAAGCATGCGATCATTACAATGCTGCTGCTCATCCCGTCCGCCGTGTTTGCGGGAAGCTCTTCTGTTGACCAGTCCCGCATTGCCGTGCAGGGAATGGCCGGAGAAGCGGCCACGTCCCGCGTGCGCGTCACGAACACGGATACCAAACCTCTGCGCTACGAGCTCTCGGCGGCTGATTCGTTCAGAGAACGCGTGAGCGCAAACCCGCCGCGCTTTTCGCTCGCTCCCGGTGAATCAAAAGACGTGGTGCTGCGGTTCAGGATGCCGGAGGTAACCCAAGCGGCGCACGTAACGCTCGTGTCATCCGACCTCCGCCAGCGTTCGGCTTTGAAGGTCTCAAGCGGCATCCGCATACCCGTTGAGCTCATCACCGCCCAGGTTGCGGGAGCGTCGCGGCCGCCGGGAGCGTCCACGCCGCGTGCGCCAATCACGCTTCCGAACCCTTGGCATGTTGCGGTATACGCGGTTGATGGTATGTTAGTTATCGTTGCGGCATACCTCGTTCGCCGCCGGAAAGGCGAGAGCCACGGCCATAATTATCAAATCAGTTTTGTATGAAGCAGATTAAGTTTCTCGTTCTCGGAATACTATTCTTGGTTGCCGGGTTTTTGCTCGGGCTTGGGTTTCGGGACCAATCCACAACCAGCCAGTCGGGTCAGTCAGTGCAAACCGAGCGGCCCGCGAGCATCATGATTGACACGGGCGCGGAGCTCTTAGGATTCTCGGAGCTTGCGCTTGCCGAAGGCGATACCGTGTGGTCCGTGCTGGAACGCACCGCCGCAGCGCGCGAGGAGCTTTCAGTTTCGTCAACCGACTACGGGGACCTCGGCATACTTATTGAGCGCATCAACAGCTACGAGAACGGCGCTGACAAGAAGTACTGGCAGTATTGGGTGAACAACGAGTACGCCGAGGTTGCGGCGGACGCATACGCGGTGCGGCCCGGAGACGTGATTATGTGGAAATTCACCTCATCACTGTTCAAAAACTATGAATAAAACAAACCTGGTTCTTTTCGGGGTTGCCATCGCCATTCTCGCAGTCGCGGGCCGCATCCTGCCGCACCCGTGGAACTTCACCCCAATGGGTTCTCTGATGCTGTTTGCGGGATTCTTGCTTCCGCGGAAGTGGCTCTGGCTTCCGCTCGCGGCTCTGGCTCTCTCTGACGTTATCATCGGTTCGTACCAGTTCTCGGTCATGGCTACGGTGTACGCGTCCTACGCGTTCACGCTCGGCGCGTCCTACGCGGCACGGCGCCACTACTCATTCACGACCGCGCTGGGCGCGAGCATTGCGTCATCAGTCATCTTCTATCTCACCACAAACGCGGCGGTCTGGGCCGCGAGCGGCATGTACTCGCCCGATTTTTCCGGTTTGATGTCGTCGTACGTTGCCGCGGTTCCGTTTTTCCGCAATTCATTCGCGGGGGATCTGCTGTACGCCGCGGCATTTTTCGGGGCGTACGAGTACGCGCGCGCAGCACTCTTACAGCACCAAGAGCGAAGGCTTGGCGAGCAGTATTAATCCGAGCAGCACCATCAAGAGCCCGCCAATGAGGTGGGAGATGCGCGAGTACTTTGCGGTGATGCCGATTTTTTCAAAGCTGTACAAGGCAATGCCGAACACGATGAAATCATCCAGCATGTACCCAATGATGTAGATTGCGTTGTAGAGCTGTTTCGTTATCCACGAAAGGTTCGCGAGATCAAGGATTTTGGTGAAGGTCTGGGGAATGCCGATGGAGCAGGCAAACTCAAAGATGTTTACGGAAAATGCGATTGCGATGATGCCGAGTGCGCCGAGCATGGTGATGGGCTTGCTTGCGAAGTCTTTGATTTTTTCCGAAATCCGTTTGCGCTGCTCCGGGTTTGCGACGCGGCAGGCAACCTCGCCGCGGTAGAATTCACGTAAAAAGTAGGCCCCCGCAGCGATTGCAACAAGCCCCACGAGCGGAGTGACGATGTGGTCCAAACCGATGAAATCCCAGGCATACAGCCACACCGAGAGAATGAGGTAGTACATGGTTGCCTCGGCCAGCAGAAACAGGCCGATCACCTGCAGCATTTTTCTGCGGTTATTGATGGCAACCAGGGCCGCGAGGAACATCACGAGCACCCACATGGCGCAGGGATTGAATCCGTCCACGGTTCCGAGGATCGCGGCGAGCACGGGCAAAGAGTACTGGCCCGGGTCAATTATTTTATCGGTGAACGGAATGCGCACCATCGCGGCTTGAGGTTGCACGGCGCACTGGGTGCCGTCATCGCAGATGCTGCCGGACGCAAGCATGGGCTGGTCGGTTTTTCCGCTCTTAGCCGCGTCAACAACTTCGCGCAAGGACGGAAGTAGTTCGTCAGCGGGCGCGTCCAAGAGCTCAATAATGCGTTCGCCCGTGGTCTCTTTGCTCTCAAATCCTTGGATGATGGCGCCGTTTACGTAGATGATGGGCGTGCCTTTTACGAGCTTGAGCGCGTCTGTTGCCTCATCAAAAAAACTCCGACCTTCCGGGGTGTAGAGGTCATACGAGCGCACGGTAAAATCATTCCGCTGTGCCGCGAGATCATCAATGAATGCGAAAAAATCCCTGCAGTGGCTGCAGTCATCCCGCTCAAACACTTCAATCACGGTTCGTTCCGGCTCAAGCGTCTCTTGGGCGTAGACGGGCGCTGCAATCAAGCTGAAGACCGCAATTACAGCAATTACCGCAATGAGTTTTTTCATGTTACTCGCTCTTGGATTTGCTTACCAGCGCCACAATCAGAATCAGCACGAACGCGGAGAACGCCATTGCGGGAATGGTGATGTACCCGAAGTGGAATATGGGCGTAGCAGCGCAGGAAACGCCGGAAAGGTCGCAGGGTACCAACGGGTCAAGCGGCGCCAAGCGCGCGCGGATTTGTTCGGTGTAGTGCAGCGTTGAAATCAGCGCGCCAATCAAAGAGAGGGGAATGAGGTAGCTCGCGATGCCTTTTGCTTTGCGCACGAGCGCGGTTGCGACCAGAATCACCTGGGGGTACATGAAGATGCGCTGGTACCAGCAGAGCTTGCACGGGGTCCAGCCCTTGATTTCGGAGAGGTAGAGGCTGCCCAGGGTTGCTATGAGAGGGATGATGAAGAGCAGTTCCAGGCTGTACTTCCGGATAAGCCGTTTAATGGGATGTAAGAACGCAAGCCTATGGAACCGCTCCACAACCCAGGCAAGGACAGCAAGTACTATGATGATGTCCGCAATAAGCGTTAAAACCGCGAGTACCGTGACCATATGTTCCAGCGTGAGTAAATAATATGTTAGTATCAGTAGTATAGCAAAAAAAGAGGCCAGATGGAACGTCTGTGTTCCACCTGGCCTGACCCCAGGGAGCCCACTCCCCCTGGTGTGTTCAGCCGATGCGCTGCTCTTCGCCATTTTCTGCGGCACCAATAGACACCTGGAACGGGTCCCTACTTCGGACCATGACCGCTCCTTCAGGAGCGAATCTATTGAACCCTCTCCAGTTCGGCTCATCATGCGCTTCTCGTATCAGCGCTTTCAAGGCCGTCCTGCTCTCGGGAAA
>JACOVK010000003.1 GCA_016177305.1 Parcubacteria group bacterium
GAACGGGGTGATGCGCGGAGCTCCCAGCAGCAGCAACAACAATCCACCCAGCAGCAACAAAAGCAACCTTCGAGCTTCCAGCAGAACACCCAGCAGCAGGGGCAGCAACAGCAACAAGGACAACAACAACAGCAACAACCACAAGGACAACAACAGCAACAACAATCCACCCAGCAGCAACAAAAGCAACCTTCGAGCTTCCAGCAGAACACCCAGCAGCAGGGGCAACAGCAGCAACAACCACAAGGACAACAACAGCAACAACAGCAACCTTCTAGTTTCCAGCCGCAAGCGCAGCAGCAACAGGGGCAACAACACCAGCAGAACACCCAGCAGCAGGGGCAGCAGCAACAACAACAGCAGCAGCAACCCTCAAGCTTCCAGAGTCCGAGTTCGGGAAGCTTTCGAGAGCCTTCAGGCGGGACCCAATCGCCCACGTCCTCCGGCGGCACGTCCGGAGGTTCGGGGAGCTTCTCTCCCCCCCCGTCCGGCGGCAGCTTCTCCTCGGGTGGAGGGTCAGGCAGCTTCTCCCCTCCCCCGTCCGGCGGTGGCGGCGGCTCGTTTGGGCCCCCTCCAGGAGGATTCTAAAATCTTTCTTCAAAAAACCCAGCCCGCGCGTTCTGGGTTTTTTGATTTTTGACGGCGAGATCGTGAGCGCTGACTCGCGCCAGGTCTACCGCGGCCTGGACATTGGCACCGGCAAAGTGACGATTGATGAACAGCGTGCCGTCCCCCACCATCTGATTGACGTCGTTCGGCCTGGTGACGATTTTTCTGTTGCTGATTTTCAGAAACTCGCCTTTGACGCGATTGACGATATCATCAAACGCGGCAAGCTCCCCGTCATCGTGGGCGGCACCGCGCTGTACGCGTACGCGGTGATTGATAACTACCAACTGACAAACACGCCGCAAGACAGAGAGCTGCGGAAAAAACTTGCGACAAAAACGCTCCCGGAGCTGCAGGCAATGGTTCCTCCGGACGCGCTGAATCAAGATGATTACCAAAACCCGCGCCGCCTCATCCGCGCCATAGAAAAGCTGGAGGCAGGCTCACCGCTCCGCTCCGGCAAAAAGCCGCCGCAATACGCAACCCTCATCCTTGGAATTGACGTTCCGCGCGCCGAGCTCTACAAAAAAATCAACCAACGCGTTGATGCGCGCATCCAACAGGGCATGATTGAGGAAGTTGAACGTCTGCAGCAAAATGGCGTGCGTGACGAATGGCTCATAAACCTCGGGCTTGAATATCAGTGGATTACCGAGTATCTGCAAGGCACTTGGGCAAAAGACGAAATGACTGAACGCTTGAAAGGCGCGATCCACGCGTTCGCGAGGAGGCAGATGACGTGGTTTGGCCGCGACGAGCGGATGGTCTGGGTGCGCAACGCAGGAGAAGCCCACTGCGCGGCGCGTGAATTTTTGAAAAAAAAGGCGGCCTGACTCGCAGAACTTCACGAGCCAGGCCAAAGGCGTGGACGGCATCAGCAAGCCGGCTTCATCACACGTCGCGGGTTTCCGCGCACCTGTCGCAGGTCCTGTGCCGTATGGGCCCAGGAAGATACATTGCATTGCGCTCCACCCACCTGTTGCCCAGGAAAAACCGCAGGCATCTGGGACAGCGGAGCTGCCCTTCGCGGTGCGCCTGGCTGGAAAGGAGCACGGTTGGCCCCGGGTTCTTCCCTTGCGGAAGCGGTTCCCGCATGGCGATGCGTAGGTCTGTTCCTCCTGCCATAGCTACGAATCCTCCCCCAGATTCGCGTGACGGATGAGCCGTATCAGACGGCTGGAACTCTTGGACCACTCACTGCTTCGTTCGCGACGCCTCCTTACGTCTGCTTGAGTGAAAAGGACACAAAAACGGCTCCGCTTTCAGGGGAGCCGTTTTCGGAATGGAAAAATGGTTGACGCGCCGGAGCAGGAGTCCGGCTTCGCCCGATGCTCGGTTGTGGCGTTCTGATGCATCCCTTCCAGTATACCCCCACCTCCTCGCCGGGCGCAAACCGAACTTGTGGATAATCACTTTGCGAGCGCCTTTTTGAGCAGTTTCGAAACCGCAACAGGGTCAGCCTTGCCCCGCGTTTTTGCCATCACCTGACCCACAAAATACTGGAACACCGCCGCTTTGCCGCTGGTATACTCGCGAACCTGTTTAGGGTTGCTGTTGACGACACCAGCGACGATTTGGACCAGTGACCCGTCGTCCTCCATGGCGCCGAGGTCTTTCTCTCGCAGGATATCCGAAGGGTCGCCGCCGCGTGCGAGCATTTCCTCAAGGATGCGTTGAGCGTTGGACGCGTTTACCCGCGCCTCGTACACCATGGTGATGAGCTCTGCCATGTTCTCGGGGGTGATGCTCTCTTCCGAAATTGACGCGCCCGCCGCGCGCAAAACGCCGAGCAGCTTTGAGAGCAGCCAGCTCGCGAGGAGTTTTGAGAGCTTCTTTTTGTCGCGCTCCCATATCTCGTCCGCGCTCGCTTCCGGATCTCGCGACGTAAGCCACACCTTGAGCTCGGAAATCACCTCTTCCGCGTACCGCGCGAGCGTGAGATCGGCAGCGAACGTCTTCGCGTCAACCGGATTGAATCCGTATTCGTTGACAAACCGCTCACGGACCTCGCCGGGCAGTTCGGGAATCTCTCTCCTGGTGCGGGCCACCCAAGCCGCGTCAAAATTAAGCTCCGGGATGTCCGGATCCGGAAAGTACCGGTAGTCCGATGACTCCTCTTTGTCGCGCTGGGAAACGGTTTTGGCGCTGTCCTCGTCCCAGCCCCGCGTGCCCTGCTCCTCGGGCGCCCGGCCGGTTTCTTCCCACACCGCTCTCTGGCGTTTGACCTCGTACGCAAGCGCGCGTTCAACTGCCTTGAATGAGTTGAGATTTTTGACTTCAGTTTTCGGGAAAAATTCATCCGACCCCTCTGGCCGCAACGAGACATTGGCATCACACCGCAGGTGCCCTTTTTCCATGTCAGCGTCAGACACCCCGAGGTAGCGCATGATGAGCCGGAGCTCGCGCAAAAACTCGCCCGCCTCCTCCGGGCTCCGGATGTCGGCCTCGGTTACGATTTCCAAAAGCGGCGTGCCGGCACGGTTAAAATCCACGAATGATTCGCCCTTGTTATTGTGCAAAAGTTTGGCCGCGTCCTCTTCCAAATGCAACCGGTGGATACGGACCGTACGCCTCTCGCCACCCATGACCACGGTCATTGACCCTTTCACGCCGATGGGCTCGTCGTACTGCGAGATTTGGTACGCTTTTGGCAGGTCCGGGTAAAAGTAGTGCTTGCGGTCAAATTTTGAATGGCGGGGAATTTCGCAGTGCAAGGCGAGCGCGGTCAAAACGGCCCACGCAATGGCCTGCTTGTTGGGAAGGGGCAAGGTGCCCGGGTGCCCCAGGCAGATGGGGCAGATGGCGGTGTTTGGCTCCGCATTTTCTCCGGCGTTTGAGCACGAGCAGAACATCTTGCTCTTGGTTTTCAGCTGAACATGTATCTCTAAACCAATGACGGTTTCAAGCTTCATATATATCCTAGATTACCACAAAAAATCCAACAAAAAAAGGGGGGTGCCACACTCATGGCAACCCCCGCGGCAACCCCAGCCTCATCAGTGGACCGCGCGCCGCGCCGGAGCATGGGTAAGCTCCATGGCAAGGACCGAGAGGCACACGAACACTCCATCCAGAACGAACGCAACCGCGAACGAGAGCGGGAACGCTCCCAAGGGATGCACGCCCGCCTCCCAGAAGACGAACCCTCCGGGAATCCAGCACGCGGATACCGCAAGCGCGAGTGAGAAAAAGAGCGCACCCATCAGAGAACCATCCTCTCAATTGACGCCGGGCAGACCCTCGGGTATGCCCAGCACGTCGCTCGTGAAGGCTCCGGCAACGATGCCGAAGAAGCATCCCGCAACCATGATGGCGGCCGCGCCAAGCGCGGACTCTATGCAGGATGCGACAAGAACCGCAGTCAAGAGGACCAGCGCGAACGGCACGGACGGCACGAAGAGCCGCAAGCCGGGCTCCTTACAAACCTCGGGGACGCGCACGACCGAGCGATGCGCTGCAGGTCCTGCGTCGGGCGAAGCCAGTATCGCAGCAGGCATGGTTTTGCCTCCGTATTGAAGTGTACGAAAAAGAACTTCCCTCCCGCATGACACAACGTATATCACTAAACTCAAAAATCGTCAATTGCGCACGTACTCGGCAATTATAAATACATGCCCATCGCTCTCTGCGGGCTCGGTGCGCGAAACTTCCTTGAATTCCGAGTAATCTGGAAAAAACGTGTCAGCGTCAAACGTTCCTTCCACGTGCGTCAGGTACAGCTTATCCAGGTATGGCATTGCTGCCCGATAGATTTCCCCTCCGCCAATCACGAAAATCTCTTCCTGGTCATGCTTTTTAGCTTCTAGGATGGCGTCTTCAACTGACGAAACCACAACACAGCCGTCCGCGCGGTAGCCCGGAGAGCGGGTGATGACCATGTTGACGCGGCCCGGCAACGCCCGTCCGATTGACTCGTGCGTCTTGCGGCCCATGATGATCGGGTGGCCCAAGGTAACCGCCTTGAAGTACTGCTGCTCACCCGGAATCTTCCATGGAATCTTTCCGTCTTTTCCCAATTCCCTGTTTTTTCCGATTGCCGCAATGGCGCTGATGACTGGTTTGCTCATGCCGCCATTATACCGCAATCGGAGCTTTTATGGCAGGGTGCGGGTCATAGCCGACCAGCTCAAAATCGCCAAACGTGAATTCAAAGATATTTTTGACCGCGGGGTTGATGCGCATCTCGGGCAGCGGCCGCGGCGCGCGAGAGAGCTGCTCGTTGACCTGCTCAAAGTGGTTGCGGTAGATGTGCGCGTCCCCGAGGATGTGCACGAACTCGGCCGGAACCAAATCGCACACCTGCGCCACCATCATGGTGAGGAGCGAGTACGAGGCGATGTTGAACGGCACGCCCAAAAACATGTCGCAGCTGCGCTGGTACAGGAGGCACGAGAGCTTGCCGTTTGCCACGTAGAACTGGAAAAACGTGTGGCACGGCGGCAAGGCCATCTTAGAAAGTTCCCCCACGTTCCACGCGTTCACGATGATCCTGCGCGATGTGGGGTTGTGCTTAATCTGCTCAATTGCCTCGGAAATCTGGTCAATGACGCGCCCGTCCGCGGCCTGCCACGCGCGCCACTGCTTGCCGTACACGGGCCCGAGCTCGCCGTTTTGGTCCGCCCACTCATCCCAGATAGTGACGTTATTGTCCCGCAAATATTTGACGTTGGTTTCGCCTTTCAAAAACCACAAGAGCTCGTGGATGATGGAGCGCAGGTGCACTTTTTTGGTGGTCAGAACCGGAAATCCCTTGCGCAAATCAAAACGCATGGGGCACCCGAACGCGCTGCGCGTGCCCACGCCGGTGCGGTCCGGCCGGTCCACGCCGTACTCCATAACATACTTGAGCACATCAAGGTACTGTTTCATATGATTTTGGTTACCTGCTCCCAAACGAGCTCCCGCACCGCTTCGATTGAAAACATGCGGCCGTCCGGCGCGCACTCAACGAGCTTGAAATCCGGAAACAGCGCGCACATTTCGCGGTAGGTTTCGGACGCGCGAGCGAGGTGGTTCAGATCCGCCTCGTGCGCGTCGCGACTGGCGCCGGAGGTGTACCCGCGCGCGGCTTTCTGGTCCACGAGCGTTTGAGCCACCTCCGGCGGAACATGCAGCACGATGGTGAGGTCCGGCCGCGGAATGTCGAACACGCCGTACTCATAACGGTCAAGCCATTCAAAGTACCGCTGCCGCGCCTCCCGTGTTCCGAACTTTCCGCCCTGGTGGCCCATGTTCGCGGACACGTACCGGTTTGAGACGACGATGTTCCCCTGCTCAAGCTCTCGGCGCAACCCGAAGCTCGCGTCATAGCGGTCCAGCATGTAAAAAAACGACGCAACGTACGGGCTAACCTCGGCTGCGGCGCCGTAGGCGCCGTTCAAGTAGTTTTCCACGAGGCCTGCTGACTTGTGGCCGTACTGCGGAAAGTCGGCTTTGGCCGCAGTGCGGCCCTCGCGCCGGAGGCGCTCAATCAACAAATCAGCCTGCGTTGCCTTGCCGCTGCCGTCTATGCCGTCGATAACGATAAATTTTCCTTTATTCATAACCTATCCAGGCTTTCATGTTTGGATGCAGTACAAGGAAAAAGCGAGGAGCGGAATAAGGTGTATTGTAATCATACACCGTTGAGCACCGCAGCTTTTGACGAAGTAATGCGCCAAACATGAAAGCCTTACTGCCATGTTTGCTTGAAGTGCTTTGAAAGCTTCGGCCCGGCGCCGGTGTACGTTGACCCCAGCGCAGCGCTGTACACCACGTCCGGGGTTTCCAGCATGCGCTCGTACTCCATCTTGCAGATAATCTGTCCGTGCGTTAAGCGGAACGGCACGTTGTGCGCGCGCACCTCCAAAACCGCGGTGGTTCCCGCGCCCGCCCCGCTCTCCGCGTACCCGAACCCCGGGTCAAAAAACCCGGCATAGTGCGAGCGCATCTCCCCGCTTGAGGGGTCGTAGGACGCGATTTCCCCGGCAAACTCCGGCGGAAAACTCACGCGCTCCCGTGTCGCAAGCAGGTAGAAGTTGTTGGGCACAAGGATAAGCTCCCCGGCCCGCGGCTTGGTGATGGGCTCCCAGAAATCGTACGGCTCGTACGTGTCCACCCGCGAGAGGTCAATGGCCTGGGTGGTGTCGTGCTTTGCGCGGTACCCAATGATGCCCCTGCTCCCCAAATCAATGGTGAGCATGATGCCGTTCGCGCCGATGATTATGTCCTCCTGGGAGAGCGCAGACCCGGCCTGGTTGAATATCAAACCGCGCTTTGCATGCGAAAGCCGCAAATCAGACTCCCGGATTCTGCCGTGCTCCGCGGTCCGGAACCGCACCTGGTTCGCCGCGAGGCCCGGGTGAATTTTGACCACAAAGTCCAGGGGGATGATTTCCAAATAGAGCTGGCCCTTGTAGCCGGGCGGAATGTAGTCAAACCGCGGGGTGCGGTCGCACAAGAGCCGCACGAACATGCCCACGCGGCCGATGGAGCTCTTGGGGTTTGAGTACGCGTACATGCCCGGCGCCAAATCAACGTACTCGTTTAAGGGGATGATGTACGACGAGTTGCGCTCCAAAATCGTCCCCGGCTTGAGCTCAAAGTCGTACAGCGTGCGCGCTTTCAAAATCTCCCAAATGGTTTCATCCCGCTTGGGCAGGAAGCTTGAGCTCGTGCGGTACACGCGGTCAGAGAGCGTCAAATCCAAACTCGCGGGCTGAATCTGGGACCCTTGAATCAGGCGCTTGGAAAATATCATGGGGTTTGCGCCGAAGATGAGATCTTTGATTTTTTGGTATGGCAGTGTCATCGTAGGTTTCTCCCTCTTGCTAAGGGAGAGATTAAGAGGGGGATCGGGTGAGGGTTAGTTAGTGTACCAAAAATCACCCAAATACAACACTAGACAAAACCAGGCGATTTTGTCCTCAAAAAGGGCTTTTTATCCGCTTTATACTCGGATTGGTTACTTGTGTATAAATCTGGGTGGTGCGGATGTTCTGGTGGCCCAAAAGCTCCTGCACATAGCGCACGTCTGTGCCGTTCTCCAAAAGGTGGGTGGCAAAGCTGTGCCGCAATGAATGAAAGGTGGCGGCTTTTTTAATACCTGCTTTTTGCAATGCTTTCTGAAATACCAGTTGCGCCGTGCGCTCGGTCAGTTTGCCGCCGCGTTCGCTCGAAAACACGTATTCACCCCCCTCGCGCCCAGCAACCATGCTCGCCATTTTAGCACGCAATTTTTCCGAGAAAATTGTTACCCGGTCTTTATTGCCTTTAGCGTGGCGGATGGTGAGCATCAATTCATCCGGCTGGATATCCCGCACGCGCAAATGTATGGCCTCGCTCACCCGCAAGCCCGCGCTGTACGACAGGGCTACTAATAAATAATGCTTGCTGTTGGCGATGGTAGACAACATCTTTTCAATCTCCTCTTTTGACAACACCACTGGCAGTCGTTTGGTGCGCTTGGCGAATTTTATGTCTATGCGCTCTGGCGATTTTACGACATCGCGGTAATAGAACTTAATGGCGTTTAAGTATACATTGATTGTTTGGGATGAATCCCCTTTTCCCTCCTTTTTGAGCAGAAATGATCTGATTAACTCCACATCCACCCTGCTGGCTCTTTTTTTTGCAAAATCAAAATACTCGGTAACGCACCGGACATAGCTGGTTCGGGTTTTTGGGCTATAGCGCCGCAGGCGCAACTCATCATCTAACCTCTGTATTCGGCTGTCCATATCCTCTCCTTTGGGTTATACTAGAGATGTAGTATCTGGTTTTACACTTCGTATAATATACGCTACTATTATACCATGCCGTAAATATTGCGTATAGAAACGAGTTAGGTGAAATATTTTTTTAAATTTTTTTTAGGGAGGGGTAAAACCAAGGTTGTTTTCTACGCTTCACTCCGAAAACGTTTTTTAAAACACAAGATTCCCATCAAGAATCGTCGATTGTAATTTCCTCGCATTGCCGTGTCCAAGTAACCCCACATACGAATCAATGATTTCTTGAGTAGGATATCCGCCTATCCTGCGCACCATGCGTCTTCTGGCGGCAGCACGCAGAACGCGATGATCCAGAAAATGAACCCATCCCAGCCAATCTACTCCCGACGACAAGGTTTTTACAAAAATTTTGTGCTCATGAATTTCCAATTTCAGGCTCTCCCGTAAAAATCCCCGTATCAACCCGATTTGGCTTCCCAGCCAATTTCTATCCCCCGACAAAATAATAAAATCATCAGCATATCGGATGTAATATTTGGCTTTCAGCTTGTGTTTTACGAATTGGTCAAACTCATTCATATACACATTCACGAACAGTTGCGAAGTGAGGTTGCCGAGCGGCAGTCCAACGCCCGGACTGCTGGAGTAAAAACTACCCACCACATCCCGCAATAACCGAAGAATGTTTTGGTCGGGGACGTAGCGTTCTAGTATGTTCTTTAGAACATCGTGGTCAATGTTGGCAAAGAACTTTTTGATGTCGCATTTCAGCACCCAGCACGCCCTAGTGTTATTCAAACTGGCTTGATAGCCAAACGACCTGAACCTGTCTAGCGCCCTGTGCGTTCCCTTATTGACTCGGCACGAATAAGAATCTGCGATGAATATCCTGTCAAAAAAAGGATACAAAATACGGTAAATGGCGTGGTGCAGGAGACGGTCGCGGACTGATGCTTTATGAAT
>JACOVK010000013.1 GCA_016177305.1 Parcubacteria group bacterium
CCTCACCCTAGCCCTCTCCCAAAGGGAGAGGGGACTATAAAGTATGATTGAGCAAAAAGTGCTGCAAAACCTGGGATTGAGCGAAAAAGAGGCGCAAATCTACTTGGCGCTCTTGGAACTGGGCAAATCCACGGTTGTCCAAATAGCAAAACAGGCCAAAATCAAGCGGCCTACCACGTATCTCATTCTGGATTCCCTCAAGCAGAAAGGCCTGGTTTCCGAGATTCCGGAGCAGTCCCGCACCTGGTACGCGCCCGAGTCCCCGGAAGCCTTGGAGCAGACCGTGAAGCACGCGCTGTCCGACTTCCATGAATTACTGCCGGTGCTCAAATCATCATTCAGTAGGGGCACCAAGCCAACCATTCGGTACTATGATGACAGGGACGTGATTGAAAATCTTTACTACAACGAAATTTTTCCGGCCAGGAAGCTTTACTTTTATGGTACGTCCGTCAAAAAGATTAATGAGACATGGCCCAACATGTTTGAACAGTGGGAGAGGTACTGGTGGCCCAAAAAATCAAGGGCCGGGCACAAGGTGTTTGAAATCGTGGACAATGATCCGGAAGACATTGCGTACGCGAAACAGAGTATTGGAAAGCGTGAAGTCCGCATTGCTCCAAAAGGCAAACAGTTTCTTGCGGACAATGCCATTGCGGACGACAAGATTATGATTACCTCATTTGACCCGGTGTTTGCGGTTATCATTGAATCGCCCCAGCTTGCGGACACGTACCGCGCTTTGGTTGAGCTTGCGTGGGAAGCGTCCATTCCGGCGAAAGACTGGAACGAAAAGCAGAAGCCAAAGGTTCAACTGGTATAATTTGCACAAACAAAAACACCCGCCTTTTCGGCGGGTGTTTTTGAGTAGAAAATATTAGTCAACCACAAACGGCATGAACCCCATGATGCGCGCGTTCTTGACGGCGTTCGCCACCACGCGCTGGTGCTTGGCGCACGCGCCGGAACGCCTCCGCGGCATAATCTTTCCGTACGCGGTAGTAAAGCGCTTGAGCAAATCAACGTCTTTGTAGTCCACGTTCTTGATGGTGTTCTTGCAGATGAAGCACCCTTTTTCTTTGGTTTGCTGCGGTACGGGCATGTATAATCTGTCTCGCTGCGTCGGGTTCACCCCGCGCGGCGAGACACAATGGAAGGGGAGTTATTGAGGGGAACCCCCTCCTTAAGGGGTTTCCCTCAACCGTATTAAAATGGTATGTCCTCAACACTTATTTCTTCTTCGGTGCTCTGCTCTCTGCTCTGCGGCGGTTCCTGCGGCGTGAAGGGAGCTCGGCTGTCCGAGGAGCCAGAACCTTGGCCTTTCCGGTCGAGCATGATCATGTTTTCGGCAATCACCTCGGTGCGGTAGCGCTTGTTGCCGGACTGATCCTCCCAGGAGCTCGTCTGCAGCCTGCCCTCAATGTAGACTTTGGAGCCCTTGTGCAGGTACTGGCCCATGATTTCGGCCAAGCGGCGCCAGGCCACGATGTTGTGGAACTCGGCCTTTTCCTGCTTCTGTCCTTGCTGGTCGGTCCACACGAAGTTGGTGGCGAGCCCGAAGCTCGTGACCGAAACCCCGCTCGGTGTGGTGCGCACTTCCGGATCCTGGGTGATGTTGCCGATTAACATGACTTTGTTGAGGTCCATACGTTTATAGGTTAGTGGTTACTCTTATTAGCGACGTAGAGCGAGTGAAGTGAAAAAGTATTCTTTTTCACTTCCGAGTCGAGGAGCTAACACAGGGCTACTGCCCTTTACAGTTTATCACTCTCCAAAATTTCATCAAGCTTCTGGTCGAGCTCCTCCAGGCTCGCCTTCTTTTCTTCTTTCCTGTGTTCGGTTCTCGCGTGAGTTTCAACCGGCCGCATCCGAGTTCCGCGCGTTCGCGCTTCCCGTAGTTCGGCCGCCTCCTGTTGCGCGACGGATTTTCCGGCTTTGGTTTCCTGCAGGTGTTTGGCGCGTTCGTCTATTGATTCGTTTTCAAGCTTCAGAATGGCGTGCCGGACCACGAACGAGGCGAGCCGCAGCTTTTCGTTGAGCGCCTTGATTGCGGCAGTCTCTGCCTCAAAGAGCCACACCACATACTCGCCGTGCGTCTGCCCGGCGGTGGTGTAGGAGAGCTTCTTGCGGCCGATTACATGGGTAACCTTTCCGTCGGCTCCGGCTCCGGCGAGCAAATCAGCAACTTGTTTGGCGTGCTCCTCAATCTGCGCGTGCGTGGCGCTTCCCGCGAAGAGGACGCATAGTTCGTATGGTTGCATAATCCAAACCCTACCACAACCTTTTAAAATGTGCAAGTATGGTGGTATGGCTCAATCATTTTTGATTCTGGGGAGCAACTCCAGCATCTCATTTGCCGAGATTTTTCAGGCATCTGGCAGCAATGCCAGCCTGATTTCTGCGCATGGAGCCCAGGTAGTGGTTATTGATGATGAAGCATTCGGCCAGTCAGCGCCGCTTGTGCTGGGAGGCATTCCCAAGTCAGGGGTGATTGTTGATGAGATGAATAGGCTTGATGCTGCTGCTCTGGCGTCATTACTGCAAGAGTATATCCAAGAAGGGCAGAAGTTCCATTTCGGGTTGAGCGTGTACCGCATTTCAGGAGACGGCTTACGCCAAGAGCGCCGTAAAGCCCTGGGGCTTGAGGTCAAGAAATTGTTGAAAGCGCAGGGTACATCAGTGCGGCTGGTTGAGTCAAGGTCAGGGAACCTTTCATCAGTTGATGTCGTCAAGAACAAATTGATTGATACAGGCGTTGAGTTGTGTTTGTTTTCGGTTGATTCAGGGTTCTTGATCGGCAGGACGCTCGCGGTGCAGCCGTTTCGCGAGTACAGCGAGCGGGACTACGGCAGGCCGGGCCGTGACGCGAAACGCGGCATGCTGCCGCCAAAGCTTGGGCGCGTGATGATTAACCTTGCAACTCCCCCGGAAGGCGCGTTGATCCTTGACCCGTTCTGCGGGTCTGGCACGGTGCTGCAGGAAGCAATGCTCTTGGGGTACCGCGCCATTGGCACTGACATTGACGAGGATGCAATTCGCGATACCAAAAAAAACATTGAATGGCTCGTCCGCGAGCATGGAGAGGAACTGCCGGAAGCAAGGATTGAAGCAATGGACGTGCGAAAACTGGATGAGTCTGTCACTAAATCATCGGTTGATGCAATTGTCACAGAGGTTGATCTTGGCCCACCTTTGCAGGGGGATGAATCCGAGGCAAAAGTTTTGAGCATTGAACGCAGCTTGAGCGAGTTTTACCCGGAAGCTCTGGATTTGATGCGGTACACGCTCAAAGGAGAAGGCCGCGCGGTCATCGCATGGCCGTACTTTGCAAAGCACGGCATTATGATTTCCGTGTTTGGCGAACTGGAGCGTCTTGGCTGGAAAGTCATTGAACCGTATCCATCTGAATTCCAAAAAACGTACCCGCTTTCAAAGCGGGGAACACTCATCTATGGCAGAGAGGGGCAGCACGTGTTCCGGGAGGTTGTGATTCTGGAAAAAAAATGAGCCAACTAGGTGGCGAACCTAAAGTAGCAGACATCCCCGTCTTTCACGATATATTCCTTGCCCTCCAGGTGCATCTTGCCTTTTTCTTTGGCCCCTGTTTCCCCGTTGCAGCCAATAAAGTCCTGGCAGGAGATGACTTCCGCGCGGATGAATCCTTTCTCAAAGTCAGTGTGAATCTTGCCGGCTGCCTGGGGCGCGGTTGAGCCGTTCGTAACGGTCCATGCCCGGGTTTCCTTGGGGCCGCTCGTAAAGAAAGTGATGAGATTCAACAGCCGGTAGGATGCGGCAATGAGCCTATCAAGCCCGGAAGCGTTCAGCCCCAAGTCAGCCATCATGGACTTGGCGTCTTCAACCGGGAGTTCGGCAAGCTCGGATTCAATCTTCGCGGATATCACCACTTCGTTCTCGTGGACCGCTGGCCGCGTTGCCTCGCTCTCATCCACGTTCAATACGCGCAGCATGGGTTTTGCGGTAATGAGTTGCAACTCGCGGATGGATTCCTGCTCGTTATCATTCAGATCAGCGCCACGGGCCGGCGCGCCCTTGTCCAGTTGCGCTTTTATTTTCTCAAGCGCCGAAAGCGCGCGAATCGCTTCCTTGTCTCCGCGCTTTGCGTTACTTACCGCGTCTTTGAGCCGTCGCTCAATTGTGGCAAGGTCTGCCATGGCAAGCTCAAGGCTGATGATTGCTTCGTCACTCTCCGGATCAACGCGGTTTTCCACGTGCGTGACATTGCCGTCTTTGAAATCACGTATCACGTGCGCGATTGCATCAACCTCACGGATGTGCGAGAGGAACTTGTTTCCCAGCCCTTCGCCCTTGTGGCTGCCTTTCACCAGGCCCGCAATGTCCACGAACTCAATGGTCGTGGGAATGATTTTTTCGGATTTTGAAATGGCGGCTAATGTTTCCAGCCGCTCATCAGGCACCGCAACCACGCCCACGTTGGGGTCTATGGTGCAGAACGGGAAGTTTTCAGCAGGCACCTGCTTTTTGGTGAGTGCGCGGAACAGGGTTGATTTGCCCACGTTGGGCAGGCCCACAATGCCTATTGCGAATGACATACAGGCGAAAGTATAGCGCGGTTGAAGTTTTATCACAAGCCTGGTATAGTCCAGGTATGATAGCAAAGTCCCTCATCAAAAAGCTCAAACGTGAGATAGAGAAGCAGGATTCAGGAAGGGCAAA
>JACOVK010000022.1 GCA_016177305.1 Parcubacteria group bacterium
ATACCTCTTTTGGGCAAAAAGAAACGCCCCGCTCTCCGAAGAGAGGCGGGGCGCGAAAACCGTGCTGACGGGCCTTTTGTCACAACATGTGCCTGCCCACGACCTGCCACAGCGTGTGGAACACGTACTGGTTCACGATGAGGCTGTGGTGGGTCGCGCCCTGTACGGAGCAGAACCGTTCGTCTGCTCTGTCTGGTACCCGGAACCTATGGCTGTTGTAGTGGCGCTCCCAGTGGTCCAGCGAACGCTGGGTTACTACCTGGTCATAGCTCCCGTTGAAGAAGTGCACCGGGCAGGAGAACCGGCTGCTCGCCATGGGGGCGTAGTACGCACCTCCGAGGAGACCGCGGAACATGAGGCTCCGGAGCAGGCGTGCGGGCTCCGGCACGAGACACTGGAACTCGCGAGGGGACGTTCCGCCGAACTCTTCCTGGAACGCCCCGAAATCCGGAATACTGAACATTTCTCCGAACAGCTCGCGCAGGAGCCTGGCCGGGTACGTAAGCGCGAGCCGCGCGCTCACGAGCCGCTCAATACCGTACGGCGACACCGCTCCAAGCCCGACGAAGCACGTGACGCGCTCTTCAAGCTCCGGATGGAGCTCAATGAGCTTGTGCCCAACGATCGCGCCAAACGAGTGCGCAACCATGACGAGCCTGGTCTCCTCGCCGAGCTTCCGGATGGCTCCGTATGCAGCGCCCACCCTGTCGAAAAGATCCTTTCCGGTGAGGTCAGGAACCGAAACCTCAAGCCCGGCATGACGAAAGTACTCGCTCATCTCCTGATAGAGACGAGGCGAATACCACAGGCCACCGAGCACCACAATCGTGGTTTTCACGGCTTATGCCTCCGTGGAGATGAGTTAAAGGGCGGTTTCTATTTGAATATATAATTATACCATGTCTAACAAAAAAAGTCAATGCGTTGCATAATTGCACCTTGGAAAGATACGCGCCAATACTGGCTATGACAAGCTATTGGCACAGTTTCCGCAATCGGCTATCCATGGTTAAAAGAGGCGCGCGGGTTTCGCGGGCAAGCTGGACATACGCCGCATCGTACAGGGAGAGATTGTGCTGGTGCGCGATCTTGAATGCCTGCGCAAAATCAATCTCTTCCAGCGGAATCTGCAAATCAAAAAATCCGCGCGCAAGCTGTTCCGCGGTTTCTCGGTTGAGCCGTTTGCGCGCAACCGCGCTCTTGAGCCCGTTCAGCGCCTCAAACGGCAGCAGGTGCGGCGCGAACAGCGCGCATTCGCCGCGGCTGTAGCGCGCGAATACGGCGTCCGTATCCGTATTTTTTTCGTCCGGGAGCAGGAACGCCAGCGCGTATGAGGCGTCTATGGCGTATGCGGCCGTCATACGCGCCGGCCTTCGTTGATGAGGGCTTTGTAATCAAGCGTTCCGGAAACTCGTTTCCGGTTGCGGAGGATTGATTCGTACGCCTCTTTGGCGCGCTCCCGTGTATCGTCAAAATAGCTCTCGTGCACGGCATTCCGCACCAGTTCACCCACGGATGAGCCCCGCGTGCGCGCAAGGCGCTCAAGTTTTGTCCACGTCTCTCCGCTGAAGAGGATGTTGGTTCGTTTGGTTAACATATGTATACATATTAGCATGTGTATGTTTGGACGTCAATGTTTCCAAAAGAGAAAAGCACGGGCGCACTCAAAAGAGCATGCCCGTGCTTGCAGAAACAGTGCAGTGTACTATACTGGCAAGCGCAGGGATGCGGATGCGTGAATGCCCAATCCCCAATTGGATTCACACTTCCGGCCCTGCTTTCAGGTTTCCTCCCGCCAGACGCACACGCTCAAGTACGTGTCGCGCGCGCCGTGCACCAGAGAAGAATGAGGCCGCAGCATCACCTCGCACCCGGCCACCTCTCCTCCGTAGAGGAAGGCGCCATACTTGGTGTGGCCTTCTAGGTTCTGCGGAGACCCGTCCGGCCCAAGCACCAGCGCGGTTTCTTTGATGTTAAAGTACTCCTGCACCACTGTCCCCGCACTCTCGGAGGAACTGCAGAACTCGTCCCACTTCTTCTTTGAAGAAGAACGGCCGATCATGACGCCGCGCGCGCACGCGCCGGAGGACGGCTTTAAGAGCCAGCCCTTCCGATTCAAATCCTGGATGGCGACGGTTGCCTCCGGAAAAGCAATCGTCCCGTCACCTGTCAGGATTCCGGTCTTCGGAATAACCTCATTGAGCATGCAGTAGGCAGCCTGGCCGAGCCGATCCTCAAAAATCTCTCGGAATCCCGGCATACGCAGTGCCACAAACCAGAACTTACTGCCCAGGAAACGTCGTCCCGGAGGGCTCATTACCGCGTAGCGGCTGGGCGCTCCTGTAACCAGCCGTTCAAACTGCGGATGGCCGAACTTTACCTGGCCACGCAACACGCAGTTGATATCAGAAGATGCCTCAGGCACGTCGGTAATGAACCGCACCGATATGCCGCGCCGCGCGAGATCCTCTCCCAGAACCTGAAAGTTGTGCCACTCCCCGGCATCCGCACTGATGAGGATGCCGAGGTTCGGCTCGGTTTCCGGGGAACCGTACCGCGCCTGCCACCCGCGGAAACACTTCAAAACCGTTTCCCTAAACACGCCGCCGGCATCAAAACCCCTAAGGCGCGGGTTGCGCAACTGGTACTGCTTATCCAGCAGCAGGTAATCCCCGAGGCCCAAGGGGCACGTGGTGTTGATGTCAATAACACGGAACCCGTCTTGTGTCCGGATCATATCAAGCCGGATGAACGGAGACACCAGCGCAGTGTAGCCAGGATCGTTCAGCGCAACCGCGCGCTCACGCGCGGGCACGACTGTCTCCGCAAGCGCAGTAAACCGGGAATCGCTCCCGGAAAGCCCCTCGTGCACGAGTGCAAGCTGCGCGCGGGTGAACTGATCCCATGCCAGTGCGAGGTTCCGTAACTGCGCAACCTCTTGGGCCGCGAGCACAAAAGGCTCAAGCGTTGGCTGAATCAGCTCCTCAATGAAGGCCGCCTCTCCAACGCGCACCTCCCGCTGTGGGGAGGGAAAGAGGGTCGCTGCCTGATCCTTGAGTGTGTTCCACCGCCCTATACTGTGCCGGTACACATGCCCGGCTTCAAAGAGCTCCTGCATGTCTGCCTGCGTAAGCACGGCATACTCCTTTTCATAGTGTGGCAGGTTGTGTCCTCATCGGGACTTAGCGATCCACAGAACGTTTCTGCAGGCCGCTTCGTCCCGACGAGAAGCAGGGACGAAGTTATACACATTGTTAAAGAACGCCTTTTTGTTCACCTACGCTCCCCAACCTGCTCCCGGTGCGGACAAAATCGCGGAACCGAATAGTGAGAAGTATTCCGGAAACTGGAGCATACACTGGCTCTTCTGCGAATGTCCGAATATCAGCCACTGATCCGAGCACATCACCTTTGCGCACTTCATCAAAAACATTTTTAGAAGGAGTAAAGATGCCGCTCCCGTCCGTATAGAGGTAGTGGGAGACAAACACCGGAATTTCCTTTTGAGGAACAT
>JACOVK010000017.1 GCA_016177305.1 Parcubacteria group bacterium
CACCTCGTGCGGAATGGTTCCGCTCTCCGTGATCCTGACCTGAATCAGGTTCTTTTTGGCGTCGTTGGTCGCCTTGCTGATGGCGAGCTGCACGTCCGCCCCTTTTGCGATGCCAATGCCCACCTTGCCCTTGCGGTCGCCGATGGCAACGCAGGCGCGGAAGCGCATGCGCTTGCCGCCCGCCATGACGCGCGTGACGCGCGCCAAATCCAGGATGACCTGGTCAAACTCTTCCGGAGCCCGTTCGCCGGAACGGCTCCCTCCCCTGCGCCCGTCCCTGCGCTGGCCGCTAGATTGTGTCCTGCGCTGCTGCATAGTGGTTATATGGTTACTCCGGCGCGGCGCAACCCTTCCGCGAACGCGCGGACTCTGCCATGGTACTGCTTCGGGCCGCGGTCAAATACCATCTTCGCGATGCCGGCTTCCAGCGCCTTCTTTCCCAGCTGTTCGCCCAGTGCAGCTGCGCGCTCGGTTTTGTTCCCGGTTAATCCTTTGTCGCGCCCGGAAACGAGCGTTCGGCCGGAGAAATCGTCAATCACCTGCGCGAACACTCCGCGCAGGCTCACGAACAGCGAAACGCGGACCCCGGTGGCGTGGGTTCGGATCGTGCGCCTGACCCGGTTGGCCCGGCGTGCGGCATTGAGTTGTTTCTGTTGCGTCTTCATCATACGGTTACTCGGCGCCCTTCATCACCTTGCCCGCTTTCCGGCGGATGACTTCATCGGAGTACTTAATGCCTTTGCCCTTGTAGGGTTCCGGCTTTCGGATTTTCCTGATGTTGGCCGCGGTTTCGCCGAGGAGCGCCTTATCAATGCCAGCCAAGGTAATCACGTTCCCTTCCACCGCGACAGAGATGCCACGGGGAAGCTCAAATTCAACTGGGTGCGAATACCCCACGTTCAACACGAGGACACTCCCTTTGAGCTGGGCCTTGTAGCCGACTCCATTCACTTCCAGCTTCTTTTGGAAGCCTTCGGTTACGCCCTGCACCGCATTCGCCAAAAGGCTCCGCCCAAGTCCCCAAAACGCGGCTTGCCGGACGTTTCCGGGATCAGGAACCGAAACGTGCAAGGCGCCCTCCCGCTCTTCTACCGAAGCCTTGGGCGGAAGGGGAACCTCAAGGCTCCCCTTGGGGCCGGCAACCAAAACCGTGCGGCCCTGCAGGGAAGCGGTCACGCCCGGGGGCAAGGAAATGGGTTGTTTGCCGATTCTGGACATACACGTAATTAATAGACGGTGCACACAACTTCGCCGCCAAGCCCGGCCTTTTTGGCTTCCCGGTTGGTCTTAAGCCCCTCTGGAGTGGAAATGACCGCAATGCCGTAGCCGTTTTGGACCACCGGAAGCTCGCCTGCTTTGGCGTACACGCGCAAACCCGGCTTGCTCACGCGGACGAGGCGCTCAATGGCCGCCGTGCCGTCCGCGCCGTACCGCAAGGCAACTGCAATCACGGGCTTGCCGTTTTTTACGGATTCGGAAACCGCGCCCACGTACTGCTCCCGCAAGAGGAGGTTCGCGAGCGTAAGCTTGAGCTTGGAAAACGGAATCTCAACCGCCGCGTGCTTGGCGGCGGTACCGTTCCGAATCCGGGTTAACATGTCTGCAATTGGGTCAGTCATCATACGGTTAGGGGGGTCATTACCAGCTTGATTTCCGCACGCCCGGAACTTCCCCGTTGCGCGCAAGCTCCCGAAAGCAAATCCTGCACAAATCAAAATCCCGCATGTACCCGCGGTTTCTGCCGCACTTCCAGCAGCGCCGGACGCGGCGGGTGGAGAATTTCGGCGGGCGGCTTGCTTTTACTTTTAATGCGGTTCGTGCCATACGGGTGCCTATGCGGTTACTTGCTTTTTGAATGGAAACCCGAGAGACGCAAGAAGCGTGCGGCCGTCGTTGTCGTTTGCCGCGCTCGTCACTACCGTCACCTCAAGGCCGTGCAATGAGGACACGTCGTCGGATCCTGCCTCCGGGAACACGTTGTGCTCGCGTAACCCGATCGTGTAGTTCCCGTGCCCGTCAAATCCCTCAAGCGGAAGCCCGCTAAAGTCGCGCACGCGCGGAAACGTGACATTGACCAGGCGGTCCAGAAAATCGCGCGCGCGCGCGCCGCGCAGCGTCACTTTCGCGCCGAGGACCTGGCCTTCGCGGATCTTAAAATTGGAAATGGAGAGCCGCGCTTTTGCGGGGATGGCTTTCTGCCCCGTGATTTTTGAAAGCGTGGAAAACACTTTTTCCAGACCCTCGCTTCCCCCGCGCTTGATGCGTGCGCTTATGACCACCTTTGCGAGCTTCGGGGTTGCGTGGATGTTGGTTACGCCAAACAGCGCCTCGCGCTTCGGCAGAACATCCTCACGGTATATTGTGGCGATGGGTTTGGGCATAGCTAGATGGATGCCTTGCACTTTCTGCACGAGCGGGACTTGGCTCCCCCCGCAGGCCCCGTACTTTCGGAAACGCGGGTCAGCTTGCCGCACTGCGGGCACACGAGCATGACGTTTGAAACTTGGATGGGCGACGGGAACTCAACCTTCTGGCCCGCTTGTCCGCGCTTGCCGCTCTTCAGGTGCTTGGTGAGCACGTTGATGCCGACAGCTGAAACGCGGTTGAGCTTGGGCAGGGTTTGCAAAACCTTTCCCGTCTTTCCGCGGTCCTTGCCTGCAATCACTTTGATGGTGTCGCCTTTCTTGATCTTCATGGTGTTACAGCACTTCCGGCGCCAGTGAAATAATTTTCGCAAACCCCTTCTGCCGCAGTTCGCGCGCAACCGGGCCAAAAATGCGCGTGCCGCGGGGGTCTTTTGACTTCTTGTCCGCCATGATCACGACCGCATTTTCGGAAAACCGAATGTACGATCCGTCTGCCCGCCGCAACTCTTTCTTCTGCCGAACCAGCACGCCGGACACCACATCGCCCTTTTTGACCATGGAGTGGGGCTGGGCCTCTTTCACCACGAGCGTCATCAAGTCCCCGATCCGCGCGTACCGCTTCCTGCTTGCGCCGAGCACCGTAACGCACCGAAGCTTTTTCGCGCCCGTGTTATCCGCTGAATTGACCATGGCTCCAAAGGGTATCATACGTTTTTACGCCTTACGAGATTCTTTGCCGATGACGCGCCACCGCTTGGTTTTTGAAATCGGGCGCGTCTCCTCAATGGTCACACGATCCCCGACCGCAAGGCCGTCCGCGCGGTAATCGCACGCGTACCGCTTGCTCTCGGTGTAGCGCTTATGGTACCGCGGGTGGATTTTGACCCGGTCAACGCGAACCACCACCGTGTGCTGCATGGCGCAGCTCACCACGGTTCCCTCCAAGCGGCGCTTGTTTTTTGCAATGGCTTCGGTCATTTCGGTCATAGGGTTATGCCTCCGTAATTGGCGCGGAAGACGAATGGGAAGTATGCCGCAATTGGTGCATCCTTGTCAAGATGCGGCTCGCTTCCTTCCGCGCCTTTCCGATCTCATGCACCCGCTTCTCGGCTCCGGAGCGCACCTTAAACTGCAAATCAACCAGCCGGCTCTGGACGGCCGCCAAATCGCGATCAAGTTCGGACAAAGACTTGGGTTTGATCTCGGACCACTTCATAGGGCTACTCTTTTTCTATAAACTGCGTTGCGAGCGGCAGCTTGTACGCGGCGAGGCGCAAAGCTTTCCGGGCAACCTCGCGCGTCACGCCGTCCATTTCAAACAGCACGGTGCCGCGCTGTACCGGCGCCACGTACCGGTCAACCGCCCCCTTGCCCGCTCCCATGGGAACTTCGGACCCTTTGGCCGTGACCGGCTTGTCTGGAAAAATGCGGATCCAAATTTTTCCGCCGCGGGCGACCGAGCGCGTCATGGCGCGCCGGGCCGACTCAATCTGCCGGCTTGAAACCCACCGGGAGGTAATGGCCCGCAACCCGTACGTGCCAAAGCTCAAGCTGGTCTTGCGCGCCGCCTTCCCGCGCAAACGGCGCTTTTGGGATTTCCGATACTTTACTTTCCTGGGGATGAGCATACTATTCTGATTCTGACTTTTTGTCGGTTATTTTCTTGATTTGCTTGAGCACGTCATCGGTTCCGGCTTTCGCTTCCTTGTCTTGCGGAGAGAGCACCTCGCCTTTGTAGATCCACACCATGACCCCGATCTGGCCGTACGTGGTGTGTGCGGCGGCGAGCGCGTAATCTATGTTCGCGCGCAGCGTGTGCAGCGGAATAGAACCCCAGCTGATGGTTTCGGAACGCGCGATTTCCGCGCCGTTCAAACGGCCTTTCACCCGGATCTTGACGCCTTTTGCGCCCGCCTTTTTCACGGACTCAAGCGAGAGTTTTGATGCCCTGCGGAACGGAATCCTGCGCTCAAGGTCCGAAGCGATGTTCTGCGCCACAACCGGCGCCGAGAGCGCGCTGTTCCGGACTTCGTGGATGTTGATCTTGATCTTGGAGGATCCGGATGCCGCAATTGACCGCTCAACCTCGCGCCTGAGCGTTTCTATGCCCTCGCCGCCTCGGCCGATGACCATGCCCGGCTTTGCGGTGTGGATGTTCACCACCACTTCCGTGCCCTTGCCGGAGCGCTCAATGCCGATCAGTTCCACGCGCGCGGCTGCGAGCTTCTTCTGGAGAAACCTCCGGATCTGGATGTCCTGCTTGAGCGTGGCCCGATACTTGTTGGACGGGGAAAACCACTTGGACTGCCAATCCTCAATGATGCCCAGGCGATGATTTTTTGGATGAATCTTTTGTCCCATAGCTACTCCTTAGAACCTTTCGCACCTGATTTCGCGTTGGCTTTGGCATCCGCGCGCGAGCGGGGCGCCGATGATTTTGCCGCGGCTTTTTTCTTGGCTTTCTTTTCTCCAATGACAATCGTAATGTGGCTGGTGCGCTTCATGATCTGTGACGCGCGGCCGAACGCCCGGGGCATCCAACGCTTGAGCGCAGGGCCTCCATCCACGTACGCGCGGGTGATGACCAGCGCGTCGGCGTCCATCTTAAAATTATGCTTCGCGTTTGCCACGGCGCTCTCAAGCACCTTTTGCACCGTGCGGCTCGCGCGCTTGGGCAGCACGGAAAGCTGGTTGCGCGCTCCTTGGACCGTCTGGTTGCGAAGCAAGCCAACCACGAGCCGCACCTTGCGGGGCGAAATTCTTTGGAACCTGGCTTGTGCTTTGACTTCCATAGGTGGAAAGCGTTAGTTGCGCCTTACTTCTTTTTTGAAGCGTCTGCTTTCGGAGGAGGAGTGAGTGCCGGCTTTTGCGCTACGGCCTGTTCCTGCTCGCGTTGCATGCGCCCGCCGTGCCGGGTGAATTTCCTCGTTGCCGCAAATTCGCCCAGCTTGTGCCCCACCATGTTCTCAACCACCACGACCGAAATGTGCTGTTTGCCGTTGTGCACGCCAAAGGTGTACCCCACCATCTCCGGGGTAATGGTCGCGGCCCGAGCCCAGGTTTTGATGGGCGTCCGCCTGTCGTTTGAGGCCTTTTTCACCTTTGCGAGGAGGCGGCCATAGATGTATGGCCCTTTTTTTGCGCTTCTTCCCATAGTTATTTCTTCTTGCGCCGCCGAATAATCAGCTGGTTGCTTGCTTTATACTTTTTGCGGGTCGGTATACCGCGGGCCGGCTTGCCCCACGGTGTTTTCGGATGCGTAAGCCCGATCGGCGACCTCCCCTCTCCGCCTCCGTGCGGGTGGTCCACCACGTTCATTGCTTTTCCGCGGACCCGAGGCCGCACGCCGCGGTGCCGCATTCTGCCCGCTTTGCCCAACCGCACCAAATTCCATTCAATATTGCCCACCCGCCCGATGGTTGCAAGGCACTCGTCGGAAAACAGGCGGACCTCGCCGCTCGGCATTTTAATCTGCACCGTTCCGCCTTCGCTTGCAAGCGTGGTGGCGGAAGCGCCGGCGCTCCGCACTGCGGTCGCGGCGCGGCGGGGAGCAAGCTCAATGTTGCAGACGGTGATGCCGCCCGGGATAAATTTGAGCGCCATGCGGTTGCCGGGCTTGATGTCCAAGGCTCGCTCCCGGCTCGCGAGAACCGTATCGCCGGCCTGCAACCCGGCAACCGCGAGCGTGTACGCCTCTCGGCCGCCTTCGTACCGGAGAAGCGCCACGGCCGCGGTGCGGTTTGGATCGTACTGGATGCCAGCCACCACCGCTTTTGCATCCTCTATTGGATTCACAAAATCTATCACGCGGTACTTGCGCTTGTGGTCCCCGCCTTTGTGGCGCACCGTAATCTTGCCGCTTGCGTTTTTGCCGGCGCGGATCCGAATCGTAGTAAGCAGCCGCTTGACCCGTTTCTGGGTCCCGATCTTTTCGTGCCGCAGCACGGAGGCGCCGCGGCGGCCTGGGGTTGTTGGTTTGTAGCGCTTAATCCCCATATGGTTACACGCCTTCGTACACGGCTACGTTGCTCCCCTTCGGAACGCGGATGTACGCCTTTTTCCACGCTGATTTGAATCCCGGAATCCTGCGGAAATAGGTGGAACGAGTCGCCACGTTCGCAACCTGGATGGAGAGCGGATGGACCCCGTACATCTTCCAGAATGCTTTTTTGATTTCAATTTTGTTCGCGTGCCGCGAAACCACAAACGCGTACGTGTCGTACGTGCCGGTGCGCGCGGTTTTTTCGGAAACGTGCGGCCGCATGATAATGCCGTAACCCGCTCCCAGGTCTGTTTTCGCGGACGGTTTTTTCGCAACCGGCGAGTCTGCGGGCACATCCTGGCCTCCGGACTTTTTTTCCGCAGGCGCGTGAAACTGCTTCTGCGCTTCCCTCTCTTTTTGCGCAGACTTCCGCGGGGCGGGCGCCTCTTTTTGGGAAAATGGATTTTTCAGAAAATTAAACATGCTGCCCCTTACGAAAGTTGCTTGGTTAATTTTTCCACCGAATCTCTCCCGATCATAACGGTTCCAAATGAGAGCAAGTCCAAAATATTAACATTCTCAAGGCGGATTGCCTTCACCTTCGGCAGGTTGCGCACGGAAAGGATGGCGTGCTCCAAACCCTCGTCCGAAATAAACAGGACTTTTTTGGATGCAAGCTTGAGCGCTTTCAAAAATGAAGTGATTTTTTTGGTTGAAGGCGCAGGGAGCGCGGCAAGATCATCAACCACAATGAATGCGCCATCGCGGACATGGTCCGAGAACGCGGCCCGAATTGCTTTTTTGCGCATCTTGGCCGGAATGGAGCGCTTGGTGACGGATTCTGTACTTGGACCGAACGTGACGCCGCCGCCCTTCCAGAGCGGAGAGCGGATGGATCCGTGGCGGGCCCGGCCCGTGCCTTTCTGCGCCCACGGCTTCCTGCCGCCGCCACGCACCTCGCTGCGATCCTTGGTATGGGCCACGGGCTGGCGCTCGTTGATGCGGGCAACGCGCACCGCCTGGTACATGAGGCTTGCGTGCGCGGTTTCGCTGAACACCGCATCAGAGAGCTCCATTGAGCCGCTTTCCGCGCCGTCCAAATTGTAGGTCGCAACCAAAGACATAGGCATTAGCTAGCTCCTTCGGGTATTTTTTCTTCTGCCAGCGCTTTTACTGGTTCTGCTTCCTTGGGCAAGACCTTTGCATCCAAGGCTTTCATGTCGCCCGGGGCTGAAATTTCCACCAAGCCGTTGCGCGGGCCCGGAATGGCGCCGCGCACGAAGATCAAGCCGCCTGCGGCGTCAATCGCCGCAATCTCAAGGTTGGTGACGGTCACGCGCTCCGCTCCCATCCTGCCGGCCATGCGCTTGCCCGGAAACACGCGCTGGGCGTCGGTTGAGCCGATGGAGCCCGGAGCGCGCAAATCGTGCTTGTGCCCGTGCGTCTTAGGGCTTCCCGAAAAGTGGTGCCGCTTTACCACGCCCTGGAATCCGCGGCCCTTGGAAATGCCAGCCACCGCGACTTTCTCTCCCACTGAAAAGCTGGAAAGGTCAAAGGTTTGCCCGACTGCAAACCGGCTTGCATCGTCCATGCGCACCTCGCGCAGCACCGGGCGCGCTACCAAGCCTTTGACGTGCCCGGACATGGGCTTTTTCGTGCGCTTTGCGCCCTCGCTCCACCCCAGCTGGACCGCCGCGTACCCGTCTCGTTCCCTGCTCTTAAGCTGGACGGCAACGCCAGCGCCCACGCGGATTCCGGTGACCGGAACCACGTTGCCGTTTTCGGCGTACAACTGGGTCATGTTGAGTTTTCGTCCGACAAGAAGCTTCATATAAAAAGTTTGGACAGGCGTCCAAACTTCTCTTAAGACAAATACATGCCCTACCGACCAATTAGATCGTTTGCAAGAAGAATGTATTAAGAAAAGCTTGAACTCCTGTATAGCTGCTCTTTTAGCCAACTGTCACCCAATCTTGTCCGCCGTTTGTCCGCCGAAGAAGCGGAAAGAGGCGGATGGGACATCATTGGCCGTAGAAACACCTACATTTTGATTTCAATATCAACGCCGGATGGCAAGTTCAGGTTCATTAATGAATCCACTGTTTTGGGCGTTGGGTCCAGAATATCAATCAAACGCTTGTGCACGCGCATCTCGTACTGGTCCCGGCTGTTCTTGTGCACGAACGTGGACGCGTTCACCGTGTACTTGGTTTTCTCGGTCGGCAAGGGAATGGGCCCGGAAATCTCTGCGCCGGATCGCTCGGCGGTGTCAATGATCGTGCGCGTGGACTGGTCTATGACCTTGCTGTCGTACGCGCGGATTTTGATGCGGATGCGCTGGCGGGCAACATCGCTTGCCGGAGCGGCTTCATTTGGCTTGGGTCGCGTCGGTTCGTTCGGGGTGGGCTTTTTTGCTGGCACAGAATTTTTAATTACGCAGCGTGGGAACCCCTCGGAGGGGTTCCCACGCTGATAAACATTACTTACTGATCTTGGTTACCACGCCCGCGCCAACGGTTTTGCCGCCTTCGCGGATGGCGAACCGCTGCTGCTCTTCCAATGCAATCGGAGCGCCGAGCTTGACCTTGAGTGAAATCGTATCCCCGGGCATCACCATTTCCGTGCCCGCTGGAAGCTCAACCTCGCCGGTCACGTCCGTGGTTCCGATGTAGAACTGCGGCTTGTAGCCCTTGAAAAACGGGGTGTGGAGTCCGCCTTCCTCTTTTGAGAGGATGTAGATTTCAGCGTCAAATTCGGTGTGCGGGGTGATGGAACCGGGTTTCGCGAGCACCTGGCCGCGCTGGACGTCTTCTTTCTTGGTGCCGCGCAAGAGCAATCCCGCGTTGTCGCCGGCCCGGCCCTCATCCAGCTGCTTGTTGAACATCTCAATGCCCGTTACCACGGTCTTCTGCGTCGGGTGGATGCCCACGATTTCAACTTCCTCGTTGATCTTGACGATGCCGCGCTCAATGCGGCCCGTGACCACGGTGCCGCGGCCCTCAATGGAGAAGATGTCTTCAACCGGCATCAGGAACGGCTTTTCGGTATCTCGGACCGGCTCGGGAATCTTCTCGTCAAGCGCGGTAAGCAGGTCAACAATCGGCTTGGTTGCCGCCTCGTCGCTTGCGTTCTCCAGCGCTTTCAAGGCGCTGCCGCGGATGATCGTGGTTTCAGCGCCCGGGAATTCGTACTTCTTGAGCAGGTCGCGGATTTCCTCTTCCACCAAATCAACAAGCTCCGGATCGCTGACTTGGTCAACCTTGTTGATGAACACGATGATGTACGGAACCCCGACCTGGCGCGCGAGCAGGATGTGCTCACGGGTCTGGGG
>JACOVK010000019.1 GCA_016177305.1 Parcubacteria group bacterium
CGGGCGATTGCCTGGTCTTCCTGTCCATTGCAAAGGTGCGATTTTTAGCATACTATCAAAACTTGCCACATCTGTCAAGTCTTTATTAAAGTTATGATGTGGTATAAGCTATATCTACTATAATTTTGCGGTTTTGTCCTTGGGCCGAGTAAAGCGAGGTTAAGGACAAAACCGAGAGGAGAAAGCGTGCGAAAGGTGGAGTATCCTGCTTGAGCAGGATACGGAACCTGAAGCGCGCTTTGGACGAATGAAACGTTCCGAACTGCTGTTCTCATTTCTCTTGATTCCGGTTGACTACAGCATGGTCATGCTGGCCGCGGTCGGCGTGTATTTTTTGCGGTACCAGACGTTCTTGACGGACGTGCGGCCCGTGGTGTTTGAGATATCTCTTGCCGAGTACAGCCGCATTGCGGCAGGAGTCGCGCTCCTGTGGCTGCCCGCGTTCGCCCTGGCGGGCATGTACGCCATCCAGCGCAACCGCCGGTACGCGGGCGAACTTGCGCGCGTGGCCGTGGGCTGCTCGCTCGGATTGATAGAGATCGTGCTGTTCATATTCTTTCGGCACGAGCTGTTCGGCTCGCGCTTTATCGTGCTTGCCGGGTATGGCGCGGCCATGGCATGCGTGTTTTGCGGGCGCGTTCTGATCCGTTCCATCCAGCGCGCATTGTACCGCAAGAACATAGGCTCGCGTAGGGTGGTGGTGTTCGGAGATGGCCTTACCGCGCACCGTCTGATCCAATCGTTCAGAGAAGATCCGGATGCCGGGTTTCGCGTGGTGCGCCATTTCCGGAAACTTGACGAGGCCTCCTTGGGCTTGCTTGAAAACATCTCAAAGCACGGCCAGGCCGATATGGTCATCCACGCCGAGCCAAACCACGGCCGCCGGGAGATTACCCGTTTGTACGAATTCTGCCGCGAGCACCACTTTGAATTTTCCTATGCCGCGGACGTGCTGGAAGCGACGAGCGCGCATGTTGAGGTCACGGATATCGCGGGCATGCCCGTGGTGCACGTTAAGCGCACCCCGCTTGACGGGTGGGGGAGAATCGTCAAGCGCCTTTTTGACATTATCGGTTCCGTAAGCCTCTTGGTGCTTTTTTCCCCGCTTCTCGCCGCCACGGCGATCCTGATCAAGCTTGATTCAAAAGGGCCGGTATTTTTTACGCGGCTTGATGATGGGGTGCCCCAGCGCCGGATCGGCCAGGACGGCAGGGCGTTTCGGTACTTCAAGTTCCGCTCCATGCGCGCCGGAACGCACTTGATGCGCTACCACGAACTCTCGGCGCTCAACGCGCGCCGCGGGCCGCTGGTAAAGATACCGGACGACCCGCGCGTCACGCGCGTGGGAAAATTCATCCGCCGGTTTTCCATTGACGAGCTTCCGGAGTTCTTTCTCGTGTTTTTGGGCAGGATGAGCCTGGTCGGGCCCCGTCCCCACTACCCCGAGGAGGTTGCCAAGTACACCGGCTACCAAAAGCGGCTCCTCACCATTAAGCCCGGGATTACGGGCTTGGCCCAGATTTCCGGGAGGAGCGATCTGGACTTTGACGAAGAGGCGCGGCTGGACATGTTTTACATTGAAAACTGGAGCTTCTGGCTGGACATGCAGATTCTCCTGCGTACGCCGTGGGCCGTGTTCCGAGGGAGAAAAGGGGTATGAAGCTCGCTTTGGTGCACGACCATTTAAACCAGATCGGCGGCGCCGAGCGCGTGCTCGCCGCCATGCACGCGGTGTGGCCCGAGGCTCCGCTCTACACGCTCCTCCACGACAAAAAAACCATCAGCGACTTTTTTGGCACGCTCCGCATCCGCCCCTCGTTCATCCAGAAGCTCCCGTTTTCCATACGCCACTTGCGCTGGTATTTGGCGGCAATGCCCGCGGCCGTTGAATCGTTCAACCTTTCAAAGTATGACGTGGTGCTCTCCAGCGCGTCCGCGTTCGCCAAAGGCGCCATTGCTCCGCCGAACGCTCTCCACATCTGCTACTGCCACACCCCGACGCGGTACTTGTGGAGCGACTCGCACGCATACGTGCAGGAGGTGGGCGGGGGCCGCGTCATCGGCACGATTTTGCCGTTCGTGCTTTCTCAGCTTCGCCTGTGGGACTACGTGGCAAGCCAGCGGGTTGATTATTTCATTGCGAACTCCCGGTTCGTGGCAAGCCGCATCAAGCGGTACTACAACCGGGACGCAACCGTCATCTACCCGCCGGTTGACGTGTACCGCTACCCCCTGCTTCCCCGAATGAACTACTTTGCCATGGTTTCGCGCTTGCGGCCGTACAAGAAGGTTGATATCGCGATCCGCGCGTTCAACCGTTTGAACATGCCGCTCGTCATCGTGGGGGACGGGGAAGAGCGGACCGCGCTTTCCGCCATGGCCGGGCCCAACATCCACTTTGCGGGCAACCTCAACGAGCGCGCCAAGAAGCGGCTCCTTGCCGGGGCATTTGGGTTCATCCATCCGCAGGAGGAGGATGCCGGCATTTCCGCGATTGAGGCAATGGCAGCGGGCACCCCGGTTATCGCGTACGGCTCGGGCGGGGCGCTTGAAACCGTGCGGCCGGGCGAGACGGGCGCGTTTTTTGAAGAGCAGACCTGGCAGTCGCTCGCGGACGCGGTCATCCGGTTCAAGCGGCAGGCGTTTGACCACGCCGCGATCCGGCGCTGGAGCCAGCAGTTTTCCCGCGAGCGTTTTGAGCGCGAATTAAAAGATTTTGTGGAGTCTAAATATGCGAATCGGCATTGATTGCCGCGTACTGCAGGAAGGGACCGGGGGCGTATTCGGGTACGCGAAAAGCTTGCTGCACAGCCTCATCCCGCAGGCAGCGAAGCACGAAATCAAGCTGTTTGCAAACCAGCATCGCCCCAAAAAGAGCGCGGCTCTTGTTGAGCTTGCGGCGCACCCGAACGTTGCGCTCAACCAGTACACGTTTCCGAACAAGTTTTTGAACGCATCGTTCCGCGTTGCGGCGTGGCCCAAGATAGATGAACTGGTGGGCGGGTGCGACGTGCTGTTTTTCCCGAGCATGATGTACGCCGCGTGGTCCCCCAAAACAAAAATAGTGCTTACCATGCACGACCTTTCGTACGAGTTTTTTCCGGAATTTTTTACGTACCGGCAGCGGGCTTGGCACTACTTCATGAACCCGCGGCTTTTGTGCCAGAAGGCGGAAGCGATCATCGCGGTTTCCGAAAGCACGCGCGCCGACGTCATTTCGCAGTATGGCATTGATGGCCGGAACGTTACGGCAATCCATTCGGGCGTTGACTCCGCTTTCAGGCCCGTGGTGGACCGGAGTATACTCGCCGCGGTGCGGAACCAGTACGGCCTTCCGGATGCCCGGTACATCCTGCAGACCGGCACCCTTGAGCCGCGCAAGAACCACCTGGCAACGCTTGCCGCGTACGAGGCGTGGCGTACGCAATACCCCGCCGAATCCCAGCATACGCATCTTTTGTTTGCGGGGCACAGCGGCTGGAAGGCGCGCTCCTGGCGCGCGGCCATTGCAAATTCCGAATTTCGTGGTACGATTCACGTCATCAGCGATGTCGCGCGCTCTGATCTTCCGGCCGTGTACTCGCTCGCATCCGTGTTCGTGTACCCGAGCTTTTATGAAGGATTCGGGTTTCCGGTGCTGGAAGCGTTCGCGTGCGGCATCCCGGTGGTAGCGAGTAGCGCCGCTTCGGTCGGCGAAATCGCGGGCGATGCCGCGCTTTTGGTGAATCCGCACCGCGTGGACGAGCTCTTGTTCGCCATCCGCGAGATCCTGAACAAGCCCGCTCGCGGAAAAGAGCTGCGCGCCAAAGGCTTGGGCCGCACCACGCAGTTCGGGTGGGAAAAGAGCGCAAAACAGACCCTTAGCGTGCTGGAATATGCGCATCGGAATTGATTGCCGTTTGTATGGGACGTTCCACCGTGGAATCGGCCGCTACACCGAGCAGCTGGTTTTGGCATTGGCAAGGCGCGAGGACGAAAACCACTACGTGCTGTTCGCGCCGTCCGAGGTTGCGTCCAAGCTCTCGCTCCCGGGCGCGCGATTTTCCGTGGTCAGGGCCGATGTGCCGCACTATGGCGTAGCCGAGCACTTGTTGATGCCCGGGCTCGCGCTCTCCGCGCGCGTTGATATGATGCACTTTACGCACCTGAACGCGCCATACTGGTGCCCGGTGCCGTACGTGGTTACGATCCATGATTTGATTGTGTTTCATTTTCCAGACACGCGCGCCTCAAACCTTCCCGCGTGGAAGTATGCGCTCAAAATTTGGGGGTATGGCCGGGTTTTGAGAAACGCCGCCAAAAAAGCAAAAAAAATCATTGCGGTTTCCGAATTCACCAAGCGCGACATTATGCGCAATCTCGGAGTTCCCGGGGAAAAGATTGCAGTCACGCACCTGGGCGTGGAAAAGATGCTCCTCGGCACGGACCTGATGCGCAATACTCCGCAGTTTGATTTGATGCTTACGGACAAGTTCGGCATCACCAAGCCGTACGTGCTGTACGTGGGCAGCGCGTACCCGCACAAGAACCTCAAGCGCCTGATTGACGCGTACCTCCTGCTCCGCACGCGCTACCAGCGCAACTGGCAGCTCGTGCTTTGCGGCAGGATTGACCCGTTCTATGAAGCGCTTGCGCGCTACGCAGACCAAGCCGCTGTTGACGCGCATTACCGGCGCGACATTATTTTTACCGGCGAAGTTTCGGACAAAGTTTTGGACGGCGTGTACCGCGGGGCAAAGTGCTTCGCCTTTCCCTCGCGCTACGAGGGGTTCGGCCTGCCGGCGCTGGAAGCGGCAACGAGGGGCGTCCCGGTGGTGTGCTCAAAAGCCGCGAGCTTGCCCGAGGTCATGGCGGATGCGGTGCGGTATTGCGACCCCGAAAGCACGGAATCCATTGCTCACGTTTTGGACGAGGTTGGAGGCTCGCATGCACTCGCGGACGAGCTCGCGGCGCGCGGACGCAGCCGCGCAAAACTTTTTTCGTGGGAAAAAACAGCACAAGAGACCGTTGCTGCATACCATGAGATTATGGTATAATCACGTTAGATTATTTATCCACACCGGTAGTGAAAAAGCAAAATAAAACAGCGGTAAAACCAAAATCCCTTTCGTCCCGAAAAACCGCAAGAGATGCGGAAAGCCATCTTGATTTTTCAATCACCAAAAAAGTGATTCACGCGGATAACTACGAAGCGCTGGTCAGGAAGCGTGCGTATGCCCACCGGAAAGCAGATGCCCTGGCGCACCTTTCAGGAAAGAACGAGCGCGTGCAGACCGCTCGCGCCGAGCTCGCCGGAACAGAAAGCCGAGGGGCGCAAACACACCTTCTGCCGGTCCACGTGGGCGCCTTGCCGCGCTCTCCGCACGTGGTCCGCTTGCTGGGCGAGTGGGAGCGGACCGCGCTGTCCGCCATTGAACCGAAAAAAGGCGGCGCCGCAAGTGCCTCGCGCGGCGCGAGCCCGGATGCCGGGGAGCGGTGGCAGCGGGAGGTGGCGCGCCTGCGCAGCCAAACCGCGCATACAAAGCATGTAGCGCGGGGCATTACCATTGATCTGCTCGGCAAGCCGAGCCGCGGCGCAAAGAAGCGCAAGAAGCGGGAGAAGTTTGCGTTTTCCTCGCTTCCGGCAAAGGCGGGCAGCGGGCTCAAGAAAGCCGCCTTTGCCTCGTTGCGGTGGCTGTTTGAGTTTGTCCTCTCCATTCCGCTCGGGTTTTTGCTTGGTTTTACCGTGCTGCTTACCTTGATTGAGGCCTCAAATCGCCTTTCCGTGCGCGGCGCGCGTTCTCTTGGAGCCGGGGTCTCATGGCTCATCCAGCATGTGTTCTTTGTGATTATCGCAGCGGTTAAAGCAATCCTGGTGATTCCCGTAAAACTGGTAACGTTTGCATGCATGGCCGCGTACCGCGCTGTTGCGAGCGGAGGCTTGCTCGCCCTTGTTGCCGCAACCGCGCTCTGGGAAGGGGCAAAAAATTACGTTTCCGTGTTCACCCGCCCGCCCAAGCATCTGTACCGCAAGCTTGCAGTACTCACCGCCATCGGCATTGTGGTGATGCTGCCGGTCAAGTTTTTGGAAACCGCGCCGGACCAGATCCGCCTCCTCAAAGGCAGCGTGCTCGGCGCCACTAAGGATGGGTACCAGGGTTTAGCCAGCCTTGACCTTGAATCCGCCCAGGCCAGCTTCGCTTCGGCGCGCTCCGCTATTGAATCCTTAAACCTGGTCATGGCTGTGGCTGTTTCGGTCTTGCCCGCGGGCCAGGACGGCTTGCACGCGATCACGGCCGGGGACGAGCTTGCGGAGGCGGCCCGGTACCTCGCGGATGCCGTTGCCCCGCCGCACGGCGCGGGCGGGGAAGCGGGCGGCCTGGCACTGCTTTCGCGCATCCAAGAGTCGCTCACCGCAAGCCTCCCACACCTCGCCTTGGCCGCGGAAAACATTTCAGCCATTGACCCAAGGAACATCCCTCCGGAGTTTTCGGAAAAGTTCCGTGCCGCCCGTGATCTGCTGCCACGCGTGGCAGGCGCGGTACAGGACGGATCCGAACTCTTTGCAATACTTGCGGACGTCTTAGGGGCGAATGGGGACCGGCGCTACGTGGTGCTGTTCCAGAACAACAACGAACTGCGCCCGGCTGGCGGATTCATCGGCAGCCTGGCGTTCGTGGACGTGCGCGGCGGAAAAGTCACGAACATAGAAGTTCCCGGAGGCGGGGCGTACGATTTCCAGGGCTACCTTTCCGAGCACGTGTTAGCCCCTAAGCCTTTGTCCCTCATCAACGCGCGCTGGGAGCTGCAGGATGCGAACTGGTACCCGGATTGGAGAACCAGCGCGGAAAAGGTTATCTGGTTCCTGGAGCATGCGGGCTATTCCTCGGTTGACGGGGTGATTGCGGTGCAGGCCACTACCCTGGAAAAATTACTGGAGGTCACCGGACCCGTTGATTTTCCGGAGTATGGCGTTACCTTGGACAGCAAAAACGTGCTCAACGAAATCCAGACAGCGGTTGAGGTTACCTACGCCTTAGCCGAGAACAAGCCCAAGCAGTACATTGCGGAACTGGTTCCGCGGGTTCTGGAAAAACTGCTCGCTATGGACGGAAGCAAGACTCTTGACGCGCTTTTTCTGGTCAAGTCCGAAATCAGCGAAAAGAACATCTTGCTTTACTTTGCGGACCAGGAAGCAAACCAGGCGTTCGCCGCGCGCGGATGGCAGCCGTCTATTGCGGCGGCCGCCGCTGACTACCTCTCCGTGATCCACGCGAACATCGGGGGCGGCAAGACTGATGGCGTTATCAGCGAGTCCTGGGACCAGGAGGTGGTGATTGACGGCGATGGGGTCGTGGCGGTTGAACTCACCATCATCCGCGAGCATCAGGGAGACCCCCAAAATCAGTTTGAAAACTACAACAACGTGGACTACGCGCGCATCTACGCGCCCCAAGGGAGCGAACTCATTTCTTTTGAGGGAGCCAAGCCGCCGGCTGCATCCCTGTTCCAGGCCGGAGAAGTGTACCTAGAGGAGGATGCGGAGCTTGCGAGCATTGAGGGCAAGGCGATTATTGATGAGGCAACGGGCACGCGCATCACCAACGAGTTCGGCAAAACCGTGTTCGGCAACTGGCTGCAGGTGAACCCCGGAAACGTGCTCGTCGCAAAGGTCGCATACCAGCTCCCGTTCAAAATCAAGCCCTATGATTTTCTGAATCCGAGCACCAGAACCGGCTACTCCTTGATCATGCAGAAGCAACCCGGGGCCCGTGCCATTCCATACTCCGTTTCTTTGCGCTACCCTTCGGAGTGGTCAGTTTCCTGGAGCAAGGTAGTGGGGGATGGCGCAGTGAACGTCCTTGGCCCTGGGTTAACCGTGTTTGAGGGAAGCTTATCGTCAGATACCGGCTTTGCAGTTTCATTTGAAGATTAGTTACCCCTCCTTACCAAGGAGGGGGCTAGGGGGTGGTTTTAGCCCATTTTTAGCCTAAAAAAGCACCCTGCCAAAGACCATTGACAGGTTTTTTGATTTGTGCTATAATACCCCCTTGTAATAAAAAACGCTCATTTCTCTTGTTTGCCAGGACTAGTCTGGAGGGATGTGCTGATGGCGCCTTTTAGGACCATAGTGCCGTAAGGCAGTGTGGATTTGCCATCTAGCCCCAGGGTTTATATGGGAGGGCCAATTATATAAACCC
>JACOVK010000020.1 GCA_016177305.1 Parcubacteria group bacterium
GCGTAGGCTCCGAGGTGCCAAACTACTCGCGCGGCAATACGCGGGGTAAACGGCTTCTCATACGCCTCCATGAGGCGCATGAGAATGGCCGCGCTCGCGCTGGCCGCGGACGCGCGGTCTCGGCCATCCAGCCTGGAAAGCAATTGCATCCACCAGCCGAACTCCAGGCTTCTGCGCTGCTCGCGGGTCATGAAATCCACGTACACAAACAAGGAACCGTTTTTGAGCCCGGGCAGCAGGGGCAACGTCTGCACGTGCTGGATGAACTCGTTGAACATCCTGAGGCTGATTCCGGTGCCCGTACTGCCGTGAGCAACGAACTGCTCGCCGATCTGGCGTGCGGCCGCCGCGACGAACGCGCGCTGGTTTTCGTCGTCCTTGCCCCGCGCGGCATAGAACTTGGCAGCTGCGCGGATGTCGCCGGGCGTGTCCGCGAGGCACACGCTGGGAAGGCGTTCCTCGCCATCACCGCCGCTCAAAGCGGCGCCCTTCGTATCATGGTCCATTCCAAACCTTTCTCAGGTTGCGGGTGAACAATGGTGCGTGGATGCGGTCTGTTGCCTAAATCAAAGGACTCAAAATATCATACCATATTTTATAAAAAAGTAAAGCAAAACAAAAAAACTTGACAAAAATCAGTCAAAATGCTATATTTATCTCTCAAATCCAAGGTAGCTCCTTTAATTGGAATCCACCAAAACCCCAGAAAGATAACGCGTTGTACCAACAAGGAAACACCCCCCCACCCTTTTATCCGCAGGAGGCGGATGAAATGACGAGAGAAGCGCGCTTTACCGTCCTGTTCCTGGGAGGACCCGCAATCGTATTCGGCATCTATGCCTTGGCCACGGATGCAAGTATTGATCGCGCGGCCGCGGGACTTGTGCTGTGCCTGGCCTGGGCAGTTGCCTGGGGAGCCAGGCTCCTGTCTCCGGGTGCGCCGCAACCGCGCAGGAAGCGAACGCCGGAGTAAACCCCCCAACCCCCCCCCCCGCAGGCTCATCCTAGCTGCGGGGGGTATTTATTTTACAAAAAAGAAACCGCCCTGCTCGCACATGCGAACAAGGCGGGAATTACCATACCAATACTCTCCGCGGAACCATCAGGCCTGGCCAAACCCCATGCCATGCGTCCTCCGCGAGATGAACCGCTGTATCCGTTCGTCCTCCTTTCGGAACTTGCCTATATCCACGCCCGCGAGGATGAGCTCCCTGGCGCGCTGGAAATCGGCAAGCTGCATGGGTTCGGTGGGTTCACCAACCGGCTGCAGCAGATTCCCGTTCACCAGATGCAACCCGCGCACGCGGCCTGCCTCAAACGCGAGCGCCTTCAGGTAGCGTCCGGTCCAGCCGTCAGTTTCGCCGGCCAACGCCTGCACAATCACCGCCTTGTCTCTCTCGTCCTGAAAGGGCATGCCGCGCAGGTGGAGTGCGAGGATCCCGACGCGCTCGTCGCGGTCCGGAATCGGAACGTGTACGATCTTGGAAAGCCGGCCCGGCTCCAACAGGCGCGGATCAATCCGCGTGTCAATGTCATCAAGGAGCAGAATGACCGGCAGCTGGGTTGCGCTGCCGATGCGGTCAATCTGCAGGAGAATGTGGCTCCCTTTTTCATTGAGCAGGTCGGAAAGCAGCTTGGTTGATTCCACTGACGCGAAGATGGCGTTGTAGGACTGTGACATGAGGAACTTTGCCAAGAGCGTCTTGCCAACCCCAGGCACCCCAGCGAGCAGGACCGATTCCGGCGAAAACCGATAGTGCCGCGCGAGCTCGGGCTGCTGCAAGGGGAGCAGTATCACGCGCTCAACGGTTGCGAGCACCCCGGCGAGCCCGTACAGCTCGGCGCGCGCCGCTCCCTCGGCGCCCACGCGGTTGAGCGCGCGGAACACCTCTATGGCGAGCACTCGCTTCTCTATGAACGCCCCGCGCGCGACAAAGTAGGCGAGCGCCACCACGAGCATGAGGAAGTTGGACTGCGCGAGCCCGACCGACTGGTCCGGCTTTCCGCCCTCCCGCACCTCAATCTCAAATCCGGCAGCCGGGTGCTCTCGGCTGATGCTCCTTGAGAGCCAGGTGTCGGGGAACGTCTCCTTGAGGTACAGAAACTCCGATTTCTTCCCAAACCGCCGCGTTACCAGCACCCCGCGCGCCCCGTTGTGGTCGCAGTGGGAGTCTGGTCCGAAGTACACCCCGTACCGCTTGTCCGCGGCGCTGGACTTGGCGTCGCGGTAGGCGATCACCGCCTCCCAGCCTTTGTTAGGGCCGCGGTACCCCCTGATCTCTCCGGGATAGCTCCGGCGGCCAATCTCATGGATGCCGTGAAGTGCGCTGTGATCCAAGAAACCAGCCACCTTCCACCGGACAACGATCCTCGGTTCAACGGCGCCGTTGGGGAAGGTAAAGTCAAACACGCCAAACGCGTCCGGCTCTCTTCCGCCGACCTTGGCGATGAGCTCGCGCGCGATCCGCTTGATGAGGTTGCTGATGTGGGGAGTGGTGAGCGGGGCAGGGTCCAGGAGCAAATTGATGTCCCCTACCGGATCGCTGAACGTCCCCAGCAGGTTCGGGGGAGCCGGGAGCACGGCATGCGTCTCAATCGCGGGGCGCCCGTCTTCTGATGTTATGGCGCGCAGCCGCTTCTCCAGGATCCGCTCGTATGAGTCAATCTCATGGGTAGTGGTGCCGATGGCCTGTCTCGCCTCCTCAATTACGGAGAGCGCCTCAGTGATTTCCTCTTCGTGTGCGGGCTCATGCCCGTTCCTGAAAGACACGGGCAACTCAATGCCCAGGGCCTCAAGCCTTTCAACCAGCCGCTTCCGGGCGGCCGTAATCTTCTTGCTCGTTGCTGGCACGATACAGCCTCCTCTCGTTTGTATATGCTGCGTTTTCAATGAACTCCGGCACGTGCTTTAACAGGGCAACCATAGCATACCTTTATGCTGGTTTCAAGCAAAAAAAACGCCCCGTAGGGCGCTCTTAAACTACTCATGTCTAAGCCAATTCCTTGACCTTGCCGTTAGAATACTGATGCAGCACGGATGAAACCAAAGTTTGATACGGCAAACCTTTCTCCGCGGCCTTGGTTTTTATTTTATGCAAATCTCTTTCGGAAATGCGGATGTTGATGTTGCGCTTCTTGGCCATGGTCGCGCGCGCGGCCGCCACAAGCTTCTGTTTTTCTTCTTCAAGATTAGGGACGCTCTTAAACTCGCCTTTATTATAGGCATCCAACAATTCCTTCTCTTCCGCATCTAATGATTCGTAATATTTTTCTTCTTGATCTTGCGTCATAGGTTATTACTTACTGATATATTTCTTTGTCGCTTTTCGGCTTGGTATTATTGTTTTTAAAAAATATTTTTCATTATCTTCAACAAAGGGAATAAGATAAGCGTACTTATCTATTTCGATGATAAACATTTTTTGATTAGGGTATTTTAGCTGATTCGGATGTGGAACAACCGCCAGTACACCATCAGCTTTATTTAATAGCGGAACTATCTCATCAAAACAAATTTCATACCGTGCTTTCAATTGCGCATTTTTATCTTTGTTCCAATCAATATGCTTCATACATCAATGATATGACAATGTATATGTTTTGTCAATACTCTTTTTCCACAACAAAAACGCGCCACTCGCTCACCTCCGTATACCCCCATCGGCTCAAATGGTGTAAATGAGCCGACTTGAGCCTGCTGGTGAGCCGACTTGGCGGATTAATCTGTTCTGTAAAAAATCATGGCATGATATTCGTGCCTCTGCTATAATTACAATAGGTTCAAACCTTGTTCTTTCTCCTCGCCACCCGAAAAGAGGGTACAATGCTCACACAAATCGGAGTAGCAGCAGCGGGTATCGGCCCGACTTTCGGGATCGTCATATGGGCCGCTGTCTGGCCACCCGAGAATACCGCGCTCTTGAACGTGGTGTGTGCGGCGTGGTCGCTCTGGATGCTCCTCTGGATCCACGCACTCACGAGCTACAGAAACCCCGAAGAATGGAGGGTACCATGCCAGGGTTGTTTGCTCGAATCGTAGCGCTCATTGCTCCTTGGGTGGGGCTAGGATACTTGATCCACGTGAAAGAGTACCACGGCGGATCAGTCATTGTGGCGATGTTTCTGTGTATTGTATGGGATATCTTCGTTGCAGACAACTTCCCCATGCCCAGAAACGGCACACAAGAGGCATGATGCGCCCACAGGCCCAAAACCCGCAGGTAGAAGGAAACACCTTCTACCTCGCTTTTTTATACAAAAACACCCCATTGATACAACTCCTCCATGAATTAATTATACCAACAAAGACAAATCCCCGTGTAATATAACCGGCCGCATGGCCTCAAGCTCGTCTTGCAAATACTCCATGTCCGGAATCGGATTCAGCAGGAATATCTTTTTATCCAGCACGTGCGCGAATCCGATTTCCAAAAACGTGTTCGCGCCAACATAGTGCTCTATCCCCTTTTTGGCGTAATTCAGCACTAAGAGCGCGTCTGACTGCCGGATTTCCCCGTAATAGTACCGAATGACGTCAGCCTCCGCCTTTTGCGCGCTCCCGGCCGCACGGATTTCCGCGGCCGTGGTTTTACCGCTCAAGATGAGCCGGGCGCCATAGGGTATCACGGTTGTATGCCCGGCCGCTTCCAGCGCGTCCGCGGTTTTTTTGATATCCTCCGTAAAATCCAAACTTCCGACAATGGCGATTCTCATAGATAGGTACTAATGGTAAAAAAGGGGCCGCTTCACACAAGGAGGGTCGCCCTGTGCAAAACGGCCGCATTCCCGCGGGACAGAAGTGAACGAGTTCGTAGCCCTTCTTGGACCGCCGACGCACACTTTAGCGGCCACCTTGGGCACCGACTCGAGGCCTAATTAGCTCCTGTCCAGTTCTTCGCCCTTACTCCGTGTACCGTGCCCTTTTGCGGCTACTGCCCGCGGCGTACGGTATGACGTTATGTACCGTTGGATGAGACCTCTACTGCTTGGCGCGGGAACGCCTGGAGGTACGACGGCGCACATTCATAGGCTCTCCTCCTTTCCGAATGTGCCATTTTCAGCATAGTACTGTTTGATGAAAAAATCAAAAAACGCCACTGCAAAAGCGGCGAATCAATCTATTGCAGTATTCTTCTTCAACCAAAAAACAATCTCTTCCAAACCTAATTCGTCCTCAACCACGCGCAACATAAAATCTTCCGCTGCTTTATTGGTAGGTGCTAATTTATAACCATTCAAAAATAAAAACCGCGCGCTCGCGGCCAGGGCCGTGCGTTTGTTGCCGTCAAGAAACACATGGTACCGCGCCAGCGCTTCCAGATACACCGCGGCCTTGGCAAAAACAGTTGCATACATCTCCTGTCCGCCAAAGCTCACTTTGGGCCGATCAATAATAGAGAGAAAAAGGCCTGTATCCCGTAAGCCGTGAGTCCCGCCAGTTGCGTCTATGATTTCCGAGTGAATGACCAAGATATCCTCACCGCTCAAATACTTCATGGCGTTTTATTTTTTGGCCAATGCCTCCAAGGCCGGCCGGTAGCGGTCAATAAACCTTTTGGTCCAATCCAATGTTTCCTCCGAAATTGCGGCGCTGGCCGGTTCCATGTATAAGCGGCGGCGCTTGCTGTCAATAGTGGTGCGCACGCTGTCGCCCACAGAAACGCCCAAATCCTTAATGGCTTGTTTGGAAATAGTGATGGCCGCGGAACTGCCGACTTTGATTACTTTCTGTACCATAGAAACTAAACAGATGATTATAACGGCATTATAATATAGGAAAGCAGGTTCGGTCAATCTCGTGGCGATCTATCGGCTCAATCTGTTCCCTAAGTATAAAACGCGTATTCCAATTTCACCCCATCCGGATCCGCGAAAAAGACGGCATAATAATCGGCCGTGTACTGCGGATAGGCCGCGGGCGCGTCAAACACCTGGATATTATTTTTGACGATGAATTCATTATACAATCTATCC
>JACOVK010000016.1 GCA_016177305.1 Parcubacteria group bacterium
TCCAGCTTTCGCGTGCTGCTATCGCAGCCCGCTTCAGCTTCCGCCCGCTTCTTCCTCTCAGATTTTTTCTTAACCTCGCTACGCTCGGCCCAAGAAAAAATCTGCATATATACTGTACGCTATTTTCTAAAAAAAATCCAGCCCAAAGACCGAACAATACCAGCGTACACATTTTGTGTACACTATTTCATTCCCGGAAACGCAGCTTCATAGTGGGTCAGCACGTAGTCGCGCGGCACGCGGGCGCCAAGCTCTTCCATGCGCAGGTATTTCAATCCAAACTGTTTCGCTTCCTCGCGCGTATGCATCCAGATGTCGGCCCGGTACTGGTAGCGCACGTTCATCCGGTCCTCCACCACGAAAATTTTATCCCCGTACATGTCCGGAAACCGAACCATGCTTCCCTTGGGCAAAAAGTTCAATGCCACCACCCCGTCGCGCACCGGCGTGATCCACGCAGTGGTAAAGGGCGTGGCGTCTGTCTGCCGCGGCTCGGACGAGTACGCAGTCACGGTCAGCCAGTACTCGGCAACAACTTGAGGCTCCCCTTCAAGCGGCAGAGCAACCGGCGCTTCGCCGCTGAATACTGACGCGGGATTGATCCGTTCTTCGCGGGAGAGCACCATTTCATAGGAATCAACCGAAGGCTGCGCCCCCAATGGCCCGTATTCATAGGGTTTTTGCTCTCCTTGGCTCAATGCATGGTAGTTTTCATATGCAGCCAAGGAAACCGGCGGAAATCCAAGCTCAAATATGAACGCAAAAACCGCCACGCTAAGGCATTTCTTGAGGTATTTAAGCTGTCGCCTGGTGAGTATCATATTGCGCTTAGAGCCTTGGAGGGCGCATGCCCTCCCGAATCAAAGGCTATAAACGCAAAAAGACACCGAATGCGCTTCGGTGCCTGTCTGGGAAACTTCACTATGGTTAGTATAGCACAACTAACCGGAAAAAGCAACCCCTTGTATTAGTCTATCCGAATAATTTTGACGGTGAATCAAGAGAGACTCCCAAATGCTCATGCGCCCTATCCGTGGTCATTCTGCCGCGCGGGGTGCGTTCCAGGAACCCGAGCTGCATCAAGAACGGCTCGTAGATGTCTTCTATAGTTGCTTCCTCCTCGCTCGTTGCAGCAGCCAACGTGCCAAGCCCGACCGGGCCGCCGCCAAACTTCTCAACAATCGCGGCAAGGATTTTACGGTCAACCATATCAAGCCCCAACGCGTCCACTTCCAAGAGCCCGAGCGCATCGTACGCCAGAGATTCCGTGATGATGCCGTCCCCTTTCACGTCAACGTAGTCCCGGACGCGCTTTAAGAGCCGGTTCGCGATGCGCGGGGTGCGGCGCGAGCGTTGAGCAATAATTGTGTTCGCGCTTTCTTCAACCGGGATCGCGAGGATCCGGGAGCTCCGGGCGATGATTTGGCTGATTTCGTCCTCCTCGTAAAAGCTCAAGGGGTAGGTGGCGCCGAACCTATCGCGCAGGGGAGAGGAGAGCATGCTGATGCGCGTGGTCGCCCCGATCAATGTGAAGCGCGGCAGGTCCAGTTTGAGCACGCGCGCCGAAGGCCCCTTGCCCACGATTAAATCCAAGGAGTAATCTTCCATAGCCGGATACAGAACTTCTTCCACGGTTTTAGGCAGGCGGTGGATTTCGTCTATGAAGAGGATGTCCCCTTCCTCAAGGTTGGTCAGGATCGCGGCCACGTCACCGGCCCGCTCCATGGCAGGCCCGCTCGTGACGCGGATGGAAACACCCATCTCGTTGGCAATGACCCCGGCAAGCGTAGTCTTGCCCAGGCCCGGCGGCCCGTAGAGCAGCACGTGTTCAATGGGCTCTCCCCGTTTCTTTGCGGCAGCCATAAAAATCTCAAGATTCTGCTTGACCTTGGCCTGGCCAATGTACTCCACCAAGCGCTTGGGCCGCAAGGTTGAGTCCAGAGCCGTATCTTCCTGGTTTCGGACCTGTGATGATATGATGCGCTCTTCATCCATAGTACCCTAGCTTACCACGGATTGCGGGGATGATAAAGATGGGGTACTATGGCACTATATGAAAATCGGCGTTGGCACAAAAAATCCCGCAAAAGTGGATGCGGTCAAGGAAATCATTGCTGAGTATGACATACTGAAAGCCGCGGAAGTGGTTCCGGTTGATGTGGATTCCGGAATATCGGAACAGCCCATGACACTGGAAGAAACAGTCCAGGGGGCTATGAACCGCGCCAAAAGCGCGCACCAGGGCTGCGACCTCGGTATTGGCCTTGAGAGTGGACTCTTTAAGATGCCTATGAGCAAAAGCGAGTACATGGACATCTGCGTATGCGCGATTTTTGACGGAGAGCGCTTCCATCTGGGGACCTCTTCCGCGTTTGAGTACCCAAAAAAACTCATAGATCTCATACTCCATGAGGGGATTGATATTTCACGCGCCGCTAAAAAACTCGGGCTCACTGACCATCCCTACGTGGGGCATGCCCAGGGCATGATCGGCATTTTGACGAAAGGCCGCCTCACCCGCAAAGAGTACACCAGACAGTCCCTCATCACGGCGCTCATCCATCTGGAAAATCCGGAATTGTATTAAAAAAAAGAACCCCCACGGTTCCGCACCAAGTGCAGATACCGCAGGGGTTGCTAATCGCGAGCGTTCAGTGGCGCAGGGCTACAGTATTAGGGCGGACGCAAGCCCGACCCCATTGCCCAACGTGTCCATCAAACGCTCATGAACCTGGATTCCTCCGAAAGCTGAATCACCGACCGAGATGCAGCGTTTCGTCCTCATATCTGCCGAAGAGGTTCTCACGCAGACCTCCGGCAACAGCGTAACATTCCGAACCTCCTTGTATACCACGGCGCACCAAGCAACTTGCGCCGCGTTCGGCACGTACTCGCCTTTCAAAAGCCGCGCGTAGGCATCATCCCACGAGGCGCACAGGCTTCCGGGAACCTCTGTCTTCCGGAGAGCGATCCATTCAGGACCTACATTACCCCTACTATAGAGCCAGTGATCACGTACTGTCTCTTGATGGAAGTCTATGGGATACCGGAAGATGATGTCCGAAAGCGAGAGAGATACGGGCGGCCCCGCAACCAACATGAAGTTGCGACCGCCATAGATCTTGTAGATCATGGCTTTGGTTGGCAGCGTGTCCATAAAGTGCTGGCGCTGATCATCCGTATAGACGACGCCGATTGCTTGCGCAACCGCTGCCGGCGCAATCAGATCCTGTTCCAAAACCGCTCCCGCGAACCCATGGTCCGCTGGTGCGGTCTCTATGAGGTACCGAGCGGCCCGTTCGCGGAACCGGGCGTTCTCCTCCAGCTGAACCGCCACTTGTGCGCCCTGCTTACCAAGTGCATTCCACAACCCCTCGGTTGCGGACTTGAGCTTTCCTGCGGACAACTGCCAGACGGTTCCCTCTTGCGAGCTCCCCATCGTGTTCCTCCTTGTTGCGCCCTCCGTCCTTTACAAGGACCTCCGGCAAATGGCCCGAAACGCTCGGGCTCGCGTTCGCTCCAGATTGGTAAAGAGCGATACTGCATTAAATACCTTTTTATATATTCTGTCAACACAAAAGAGCCCCTTCCGAATCGGCGGGGGCTCTTTTGAATGTAACTTACCGCCTACGACGGGCTCGTGACCGTGGACGCGGCTTTGGCGCGCCACGCGCTGGTGACACCTTGCGCAGCCGCGACACGCGGATCAAACCCGAGCACGCTACGATCTCAATGCCCTTCTTCTCCAGATTATCCAGGAAAAGATTCAAACCCAAAGAGTCGGATGACATGTGGCCCGCCACAATCACGTTAATATGGTGCTTGGCAGCCTCTTCCTTCCACTCCTCGCGCTGGTGCATGGAGATGATAGTGCCCACTCCCGCGTGCGCCAGGCGCTCGTAGATTTCCTTTGCCCCGTCCGTGCCCCCCGTGACCTCGGTGACCGCGATTCTGCCCGCAAAGCTCTCCGGAGAGCCTGTAAAAATCTTAGGGCCTGCTTTCTGCTTGGCCGCTTCCCGGTACTCGGGGATGGTCTTCAAAAATGCCATCACATCGCTTACGTACACCAACTCTTTCTCGCGCTTCTTGATTTCCTTATAGAGATACGACGCAACGTGGTTGTCGGTCGGCGTGTGCACGCTCATAATGGGAATATCCAAAAGTTTTGCGCTGTCTACGGACTGGCCGTGGTTTGCGGGCGACACGCTGCGCTCAACCTGGGAAATGCGCTGACGCGTGAGCTTGTCCGCAATGTTGATGGGAACTCCGTAGTGCGCCAAGAGCTCAATCTGCAGATCCATGACCTCGTGCAAACCAGCCAAGCCTCCGGAAAGAGGGTGGTGGCTGATAATCAAATCAATGGGGCTTTTGGGGTTGCGGCGGTTTAGTTCATTCGCGAGCATCACCTCGCCCGTATCAATGTCAACGCCAACCATAACTTTTTTGACCTTCACAGAAGGCTCCCCGTGGAACACGCGCGTGTCAGAGTAGGGATTGGTAAGCGACTCCTGGTCAAACGCCTCCTTGCTCTCGTCCGAGAGCTTCTCAAACTTTGACTTGGCGCGCTTCAAAAGCTCGCGCACCCTCCCCGGGCCGCGAAGATCCTGGCGGATTCCCTCGCTCACCGCAAGGTTGTAAATTTGGTTGATGGTCATCATATGGGTTACCGATTAGGAAAGGAAGTGTACCAAACTGCTTGACAAGCGTCAAGCCCTGTGCTAGGATACTCTCTCGCCCCAAAAAAAGGTGCCAAACAAAAAAGGCCCTTACAACCGCTTGTAAAAACCGCCCAACACTGCAGTCACGACAAGCATGGGGATACTTTTCATAAGGAATAACGGCTCACGCTGCTACTCTCTTAGAAATTATCTTCTTGACTGCAGTGTTGGGCGGTTTTTTGTGTTATTGTACGGTTCCGGCCGAGATGTCGGCATCTTCCAGATCAAGGCCTTCGGCATCCAGCTCCTCGGACAGCGTCTCAACGCCGATCAAGCACACCTCCTGCCAGGGGCGGTACTGGCTCGTGAATGTGGTCTCGGAAACTTCGCCGTCCGGGTACGTAATGGTGTAGTCAAATGCTGCTTTCATGCCCGCGTGCGGACTCTCGGTGCACTTGGTTTTCCCGACCGGCAGATCCAGAGTCTCAATGTACTTGGTGGGCGGCGGGGGCACGCGATCCCAGACACGAGTGCCTGACTGGGCCGACACTCTGCCGTCTTTGGTTCCCCAGTACTCAAAAAACAAATCATCCCCGAGAACCCTCGTGGCAATGAGCACGTAGTTTGCGGTATCATTCTTAAAGCGGTAGTCCGGCGCCGGGTCGTAAATAGTCGCATCAGTGCCCGGCAGGCCGTTAGCATCATTATAGTACGAAACCGCGTAGGAATGATTGCGGCGGGCCGTCACGGGCAACCCAGCTGCCAACGTTCCCCTAAACGTGGTGGTGCCGATCTGGCACAAACCCCCGCCGTACTCGGGCACGGTCTGGTTGCCTTTAATGACGAGCTCGGGCAGGTATCCGGCTGCTGCATCAACCTTTCCCAGGGTTTTAAGTAAAGAAAACTCCTCCCCGGGCGGAACCAACGTGCCGTTCACGCTAGCTGCACCCACCCGGATGTTGTGCCTGCGGTTCGGAGGAGAGCCCGCAAAGCTGGATTTACCCACGCCCAGAAGCTCGGTGATGCCAAGGTTGTTGAGATCCGCGATCTTCTGCGTTGGTTCGGTAACTTCAACCACCGGAGCAAGCTCGGTTGCGCGCTCAAACAAGAGCTCGCGCTCCCAGAGCTTCCAGGTGTCCTCGGCCATCACCCGTTTCCCGGAAGCAGGGGCCTTGAACTCAACGACCTTAGCGCCGAGAATGGCAAACTTTGGCTCCTGCGCCTCCATGGCAATGCTCGCAACGATTGGGGCAAGCGCTTCCAAGAGGCCGGCTTGTGAAAGCCCTAGTTTTGCGGCTCCGTTCTCATCAACGCGTATCTCAATCAGATCGTTCGTGGTCGCGGCCGGCCAAAACCAGGATTGCCCGGCGTACCCAATGGAAACTCCTTCGGTAAACAGCGCGCGCCCAACCGCCGGCAAGAGCGGCTCGGCCTGGCTGCGCGTAAGGATGGGAACGTCTTTTTTCAGCTTGAGGGGAATCGGGGAAAACACGAGCGCATCAAGCTCTTTGCGCGCTTCGGCGAGCGCGCGCTCGTAATCAAACACAATGCCTTCCCGGTCCTCGGTTATAGACGCGATTCCGTTCAAAATGACGAGCCGGGCGTCTGTGCCAGGGTGTTCAAGGTTTGAAAGGTTTTTAGCCAGCAGTTCGGCAACCGCCTCCTCGCGCCAGGTGTAGCGCGGCACAAGCGTTGCGCGTCCGATCAGGCCTCCAAACCGATCCTTCAACTGCCGCACAACGTTTCCGGTCCGGCCATAGGCAAGCGCGAGCGCAACGCTTGCGTCCGTATCGTAATCAATCAGCGCGTATGAAAGGTCCGGGTCCTCGGTGGTTGCCACCACGGACGGGACGTTCACCTTGCGGTCCCGAAACACGAACGTAAGCCCGTTCTGGTCCAGGGTGTCGCTTGCCGCAGCCATGCTTGTTTTGATCTCCGCGCCGGAGAGGCCGCCGACCGCGTAGGAGCCGACAAACACGCCCGGAAACGCACGCGCCTCATACACGGCCGCGTACCCCGCGTACGCTCCGATTGCAGTGAGCGACGCCGCAATCAAAACGACCGCGAGCCGCTCCCATGCGTTGTGCCAAAAATGTTTTTTTATTGCGTCCCACATGCGCCTTTCCGATTGCGATTCATTTGATCGCGAGCAACTGATTCAAGAGATCCCTGGCCTGCGCATCGCCCACCGCCTCCCCGAGGGGTACCACGACGAGCTGGCAGTCGCCTCCGGACGCAAACGGCAATGCCAGGGACTTCGGGTCTATGGAGAACGATTCTCCGTTCGGCAAGAGCACCCTTCCGGCGCCGCCCTCAAGCACGATTCTCGCCCGCATACGCTATACCTCCTTAACCCGCACGGAAATGCTCTTTGCGCGGCGCGCGCGGGGCAGGCGCACCGTGAGCACGCCGTTCTTGAGGCTCGCGGATACCTTGTCCGCTTCCACCTCAACCGGCAGGATGATGGAGCGGGAAAACCCCCCCCAGTAGCACTCCTGGTAATAGTGATCCGACACTGATTCCTCTTTTTCCTCGGTACGCTGGCCGCGGATGGTGAGCATATCGTTAGAGATGGAGATGTCAATATCCTCGGGCTTGACGCCCGCGATGGTTGAGACCACCACCACCTCGCCCTCGGTTCCGTACACATCAACCGAGAGTTGGCCTTCGTAATTCTCATCAAGCCAATCTTTCTCCTTGGCTCCGGCTTCAGGCACCCCTTCCGCTTCTCGGCCTCCCTGCCGCGATTCGTCCCGAACCGCGGCGACGTCCTCCACCTCTTCCTCCTTGATTCCGGCTAATTTGTTCAGAAAGCTTACCATAGGGCAACGCGGTTAACGTCTTATACCAACAGTATACTAAAAATATGTCCGCGCAACAACCTTAACAATGCCGCCATTTGACCAAAGCCGCAAAACTTTGTATACTCGTTGTGTTTATTAATCGCAGCGAGCGCGCAACCTGCGACAGCACGCCGCTATCGTCTAATGGTTAGGACGCCAGGTTTTCA
>JACOVK010000018.1 GCA_016177305.1 Parcubacteria group bacterium
CGAGAGTCGCCGCAACTTTTGCGTATGCATTGCCGCTTCCAGTATCTTTCGCGACTTTTTGGTAAAGCCGGAGCAGGCGCTCCCAATCGCCCTGCCCTGCAAGCGCGGAAGCGACCGGCGCGGCTTCGCTCTCGCTCCTGAACGTGTAGTTCGCTTCCAAGGCGCGGTCCGCGGCCGCAATGCCGGGTCCGTACTCGCCCGATTGCAGGTACGCGAACGCGAGCAGCCAATGGGTTGTCCCGTTGTCCGGATTAATCTCCGCTGTCGCAACGAGCGTATCAATACCCTTCTCTTGGTCGCCCATAATCAGGTAGGTGTTCGCGAGCGAGTGGAACACCTGCTGGCGTGCTTTCCCGAGTTCGCTTGCCTCTATAAGAATGCGTTCGGCTTTCTCAAGAATGCGCTGTGAGGCTTGCGCATCCTGTTGTTGCCGCAACACCTCCCCGTACACGTTTAACGTGTTCCCATAGGAGAGCAAGAGCCTCACGTCCTTGGGATTGCGCTCAATAATCTGGTCAAGCGCGTCCATAAGAAACAAATACCCGCGCTGCAGTTCCGCAACCGTCAGTTCCCCGGAGAGGGCGCGGCTCCCCATGTACTGCGAGAGTTTGATGCCCACCTCGCGGCTGTCAAAACTGGAAAGCTCAAAAATAGTTTTATAGTTTTCTATGGTTTTTGAAAAGGGCTGGGCCTGGGCGTATGCGAGATTCTTAAGCAAGAGCCGGTTATGGGTGACGAGCTTGATGTTGCCAGTGTATGCAATAGGCGCCATGATGCCCGCCGCGACCACCCCGCCGACCCACCAGTACCGCTCCGGAATGTGAGGCAAAAATTCGCGCACCTGGTTCAGGCCGCCCGCGAACCACTGTTTGAGTGGTCGGCCCGCATCCCCGGTACTTCCGGTGCGCGCCACGATGTAGCCAACAAACACCGTAAGCACCACGTACGAGCTGACCGTATCAAACACAAACAAATTCTGGATAAAGTAGCCCGCCAAAAACGCCAGCATGATGAGCGCTTCTATGCGGCGCTCCGGATACGCGCTCCCCATCCGATACAAGCTGTATGCGAGCGCAATCCCCACGCCAAGATACGCAAGCAACCCGAAAATGCCCATGGTCACCGCAACCTCAAGCACCATGTTGTGCGCCCGGTCCCACCAGGTTTCTTGACCCACGAGCTGGTAGAAACGAGGATCAAAGTGCTGGTTGAACACCACGTCAAACTTTTGCGGCCCCACACCCAACCAGAAGTTGTCCTTAAACCCTACTAAGGCCCCGCGCCAAGAAACCAGGCGCGTCTGGATGGTGGTATCAGCCAAGTCAAGCCTAAAAAGCCTGCCGAAGTTCTGGGTCACAAAAATACTTTTGCCCACCAGGCCATAGAGCAAGGCGAGTGCCACAACGAACACGAAAAAACCCTGGCCCACCCTCCGCTTGAGGCGCGCGGACGCACTCCACAAAAGCGTACCCAGGAAAAATATAATAACCGAAGCAATAAAGCCGAGAAACGCGCCCCGCACTCCGGTCATCATATACGCGGTAAAAATCAAAACCGCGGCAATGCCCGCCGCCACCCGCCACCATATGCCTGCCGAACGATCCAGAATGACAATCAACGCAAATGTAATGTTGAACAAGAGGTATACCGCGAGGAACGCGGGATTTGCAATGGTGCCGGTAATGCGGCCGAGGTCAGTTTCATAAATAGTCAAGGGCCCAACCATTGCAACCCCGGTGCGCTGCATAAAACCGTAGCCCGATATCAGGACTGCAACGCCGACGGACGAGGAGAGCAGCACGAGCCAGTCCCGGCGGCTCCGCAGTACGCTCGGAGCGATCACAATCGCGGCCCAGTAGTGCAGCCAGCTGAAGATGCCGTCCATGCGCTCGTAGTTGCCCCAGAAGCTGTACCCGAAGTTCTCTCCGCTTAGGGACGTCAAGAGCACCAAGGCCGCGAACATGGCCAATGCGGCGTACACCGCATGGTAGCGCGGCCGGTACCCGTGATTCATGATTGCGAGCGCAACGTACGCGACCAGCGCAACCTCAATCAAAAGCCGAAAGTACACGGCTTTCGGGAAAATGGCCGGAAAAAAATAATCAGCCGAAAGCAAAAGCGGCGCCAAAACCGCCAGGCACAAACACGCCTTTATAATCCGTGCCAATACTCGCTCAATGGTTGCCTGGTGCATTGCTTAATTGTACCCAATCCGCGGCCCCTATGCAAATAAGGCTGCTTGATTTTTTCACGGCGCTGTGGTATAGTCCATTACTTGATTATTGTATGAATTTCGTCAACGCCATGCCAAATAAGGAAAAACGGCTCAAGCGCCTCCGCATTGCCATGCTCGTGGTTGGCACAGCGCTTGCACTTGCCGTGGGAGCCGCCGCAAAGCAAGCCTTCCAGCCAAATAAAGCATCTGATGCGCCAGCCATAGCAGAGCTTAAAGCCATGCAGGTCAAAACTATCACAGTCGGCGAGCAAAGTTCGGGCGAAACCGTTTCCACGGCTGGCGTGGTAACCGCAAAGACTAAAATTGACGTTTCAGCGCTTGCCGGAGGCACGGTGCGGGAACTGCTCTTTAGCGTCGGCGACAGCGTTTCCCCGAACCAACTGCTCGCGACCTTGTACGACGGCAGCGCGCTTACCAGCTACCAAACTACCAGCGCAAACTACCAGAACGTGGCACAGTCCGTTGCCGCAGCCAAGCAATCCGCCCAAGAAGCAATCAGGCTGGCCCAGATTTCGGTTGAACAGGCGAACCAGTCCGTTGTGAGTGCGGAAACAAACCTGGCGAGCGCGCAAGAGAGCTACCAGGCCACCCTGCCCATCCACGAGCAGCAATACAAAAAAACCGTCCAGGACGCCCTGGTTTCGTACCACACAAACCTTTCAGGCGTGCAGGCAAATTTGGATGGCATCAACTACATCATACGGGCCGAGGGAACGAGCCAATTGGAAGATATTTCACCCACGCTCTCCATAAACGACCCCGCGTCCCTGGTTCGCGCGCGCGAAAGCTGGAAAACCGCAAAAGCGGGCTATAACAGCCAGATTCTCCGGGAAACTTCCGAGGAAAACATCAAAG
>JACOVK010000009.1 GCA_016177305.1 Parcubacteria group bacterium
ACCCGGGCTCGTTCTCTGCGACAACCGTATCCTACCAAGATCGCAATAAAAAATCAATTACGGAAAGCCCGGCATGCGCCGGGCTTAGAGTCAGATGCTTACGCTTTGATTTCTCTCAGCCGTTTTTTCGTCGTCCGCAGATAGTAGGGCTTTGCCTGCCGCACGCGGTACGTCCGCACCAGCTCAAACTTCGTGAGCGAGGGCATTTTCAGAGGAAAGATTTTTTCCACGCCGATGCCGCCGGAAGCCTTGCGCACGGTAATGGTTGCGCCAACTTCTTTCCCGTGGTTGCGGCCGATCACCATGCCCTGGAAGATTTGGGTGCGCTCTTTTTCTTCGCCCTTTGGGTTTGTGTCAATGATCTTCTGGTGCACGCGGATCAGCATGCCCGGCCGGATGTCGTCCGTGCTAATTTCTTCGTAGTCAAATTTCCCCTTTTTAGCCTTGGGCTTTTCGGTTTCTTCCATAAGCGCCTCAAGTGCGGTTTTTTCATCCGTCGGCTTGTCCGCCGAAGATGCGGAAGATGCGGATTCCTCGGGTTTTTCCGTGCTTGCTTCCGGGGCGTTTTCTTGTTTTATCTCGTCTGCCATATGAATATATATTGGCTCGCAGGCATCGGAAATGAAAAAGTACCCTTTTTCATTTCGCTCACGCTACGTCGCCAATAGGATTGGTTTCAATAGTGGAACCATTACAGGTTAGCGCTTTTTAATGGATTTGTCAATGATGGAGCTCTTGTACTGTTCCGGCAGGTAGGGCTTGAGTTTTATGACTTCAATCAAGAGCCCCCGCTTTTTCATTTCCGCTCTTAGGCCTTTGGTATAGGCTTTTTGGTCGTACCCCAGGGCAATGACGTCCGGCTTAAGGGATGCCACAAAGTCATACACTTCTGAATCAGGGCCGCTTATTCCAAGGTACACGCGGTCAATTTCCGGGCACTGTTTTACGAGCTTGATGCGCTCTTTTTCGGGTAGTTTTGGCTTGCGGCCTTTGATTTTTTCAACCACCGAATCACGGCCAACAATGCAGATGATCCTAGCCCCAAGTTGCCGGGCCTGTTGGAAATAATTTTTGTGGCCTTCATGTAGCCCGTCAAATGTTCCGGACACAAGCACGGTTTTAAAGGGGATGAGATGACTTAAAACGTCACCCTGAACTTGATTCAGGGTCTGTTTTTTGTTTTTAGAAGAAGCAGATGCTGAATCAAGTTCAGCATGACGGAGAGCAATAGCATCCTTTATCTTAAAATTTCCAATTGCGGTTCGTTTCAATTCTTCCACATAGGCCCCTGTTTTGAGCTTTTTTCCGATATCAGCGGCAAGCGTGCGTATAAAGGCGCCGGATGAAACGCGGCAGCGGATTTTTAAAAGATCGCCTTTCAAAGATAAAAGCTTGATGCCATGCACCTCAATTTCAACTGGCTTTCGTTCCACTTCTTTGCCTTGGCGCGCAAGCTTGTATAGCCGGATGCCGCCTATTTTTTTTGCGGAGTGCATGGGAGGGGTTTGTTTTTGTTTGCCAATGAACGAATGTAGGACTGATTCAATGTCCTTTTTCGCGATGGACACTTTCCGCACATTTGATATTGTGCCGGTCCTATCCTGCGTGTCCGATGTAGCGCCCAGCTTCAATGTCGCCTCATACGTCTTATCCAGCCCAACATAATGCCCCAATAACTTGGTTGCCTCGCCAATACCAACCAAAAGCAGGCCGCTAGCAAAGGGGTCCAGTGTTCCTGCATGCCCGATTTTTTTGATTCCCGTGATTTTTCTTAGCCGTGCGATTATGTCGTGTGATGTTGGCCCGGTCTGTTTGTTGGTTAACAGGAATCCATTTTTTTCTTTAGCATTAGCCATAATTTTACTGTTTTTGTTTCGTCCGCTTCCGAATCTCCGAAATTTGATCACGTATGGAGGCTGCTTTTTCAAAGTCTAAGTTGCGGGCCGAGAGATCCATTTTAGCTTCCAGTTCTTTTATCAAAATCGGCAGTTCCTCGTCAGACACCTTTTTCAGATCAATGCCAAGATCCCCTGATTTTTCTTTTTTGCGTTGGCCTTTCAAATACACGTCCTTAACCGCTTTCTGAATGCTCTGCGGCGTGATGCCGTGCTGGCGGTTATAGGCTTCCTGAATGGAGCGGCGGCGCGAGACCTCGGAAATGGCGCGCTTCATACTTCCGGTAACCGAATCAGCATACATAATAACATGCCCTTCAGAGTGGCGCGCGGCCCGTCCCATGGTCTGGATCAAGCTGGTGTCGCTGCGCAAAAATCCTTCTTTGTCCGCATCCAGAATCACGACCAAAGAGACTTCCGGCAAGTCCAAGCCTTCGCGCAGGAGGTTGATGCCAACCACCACGTCGTACACGCCGAGCCGCAAGTCGCGCAGAATATCCAATCGTTCCAAAGTTTCAACCTCGCTGTGGAGGTAGTGCACCTTAATGCCCATTTCCGCGAGATACTCTGCCAGTTCTTCGGCGAGCCTTTTCGTCAAAGTCGTAACCAGGACTCTCTGATGCTTGTCAGTGCGTTTTTTGATTTGCTCCAGCAGGTCATCAATCTGGTTTTTGGTTGGCTTTATCTCCACCAGAGGATCCAGCAATCCGGTCGGCCTAATCAGCTGCTCTGCAACGCGGTTTTGGTCCGAGTAATTGATGTGGCCTTTTGCGTCCATCTTGACTTGTTTGGCCGAGCGCTCCAGTTCATACTCGCGCGGGGTCGCGGAAACGTAAATCGTCTGGTTTGTCCGCCCAACAAATTCATCAAACTTCAATGGCCGGTTATCCAAGGCCGAAGGCAGGCGGAACCCGTAATCAACCAATGTCTGCTTGCGTGCCCTATCGCCGTTGTACATGCCGCCTATCTGCGGAACCGTAATGTGGGATTCATCAATGAACAGTAAAAAGTCATCTGGAAAATAATCCAAAAGCGTTGCGGGCGGTTCCCCGGGTTTGCGGAAGTCCAAATGACGGGAATAGTTTTCTATGCCGTTGCAGTAGCCCACCTGGTCCATCATTTCCAAATCAAACATGGTGCGCTCCTCAATGCGCTGGGCTTCAATCAGCTTGCCCGCTTTCTTAAAATACTGAATTTGGCCGCGCAACTCATCGCGGATGTTGTTTTCCGCTTTCTTAAGATCTTCGCGCTCAATCACGTAGTGCTTGGCAGGGTAGACGTGCACTTCTCCTGTACGGGCACCCTCGTCAAACACCGCATCTCCGGTCAAAAGGTCAAACGCTTTGATGGCATCAATCTCATCACCGAAAAAATCTATGCGGTACGCGAATTCCTCGTACCCGGGCTGGACCTCCAAGACATCCCCTTTTACGCGGTAGGTGCCGCGCTTCAGGTCATAGTCGCTGCGCTCATACTGCAGGCTCGCCAGGATCCGGAGCGCGTCATTGCGATTAATTGATTCGCCCACTTTGAATTCGCAGTGCATGTTCTGGTATGCGCTGGGTGAGCCCAAGCCGTAGATGCAGGAAACGGATGCCACAATCACCACGTCTTTGCGCGTCAAAAGCGCGGTGGTTGATGCCAGGCGCAAGCGGTCAATCTCCTCATTGATTTGCGTTTCCTTTTCAATGTACGTGTCGCTCTTAGGCACGTACGCCTCGGGCTGGTAGTAGTCATAGTACGAGACAAAATAGTGCACCGCGTTTTTCGGGAAAAATTCTTGGAACTCGCTCGCGAGCTGTGCCGCGAGCGTCTTGTTGTGCGAAATAACCAAAGTCGGCTTTTGTGCGGCCTCAATAATATTGGCCATGGTAAAGGTTTTGCCGGATCCCGTGACCCCCAAGAGCGTCTGGTCCCGGAACCCTTTTGCAACGCCGCCCGAAAGATCCGCAATGGCTTGGGGCTGGTCTCCGGTTGGTTTAAATTTGGATTGAATTTTGAATTTCATATGCTTTGGCATCTGCAGACACTAAACCACTAAATAGGGCTTTAGTCAAAGCTTTCGGAAACCCTCGCTTAGGGCTATACTACCTGTATGATTGCATCTATTTCCGGCAAAATTGTTAAGAAAACCGGCACTGCGGCCATCGTAGCCGTCAATGGCGTGGGATACAAGGTGTCTGTGCCCGCAAACGAGCTCGTGCAGTTGAATGGCGGGCAGAGCGTTTTTTTATTCACCCACCTCGCGGTAAAAGAAGATGCTTTGGATTTGTACGGCAGCCAGGACGAGCAGGTACTGCAATGGTTTGTGATGCTCTTGAACGTGAAGGGAATCGGCCCCAAGTCCAGCCTTTCCATTATGTCCATTGCCCGGCCCCAGGACCTCTCGGCCGCGCTTCAGGCCGAGTCTCCGGACGTGCTGGTGCATTGTGGGGTAAGCAAAAAAGTCGCAGAACGCATTGTGCTGGAGCTGCCGAACAAGGCAAAAGATTTGATTGATATCAAAGACGCGGCCACAAAGGAATCCATCATCTTGGACGGGGAAGCACTGCAGGCCATGGAGGCGCTCGGGTACTCCCGCGAGCAAGCTCGCGAGGCGCTCAAAGAAGCGGAAGGGGATGATGTGGGCGCACGGGTAAAGAGCGCGCTTAAGTTGTTGGGTAAATAGCATGTGGCAGGAAGTGCGTGATCAGAACAAATGGAATGGCTTGGTGGGTTCTCAAGCAGGAGCTCGTTTTTTGCAGTCATGGGAGTGGGGCGAATTCCAAAAGTCGCTTGACCGGCTGGTGGTGCGGCTTTCATGGAACGGCGTAGCGCTGGTTCAGGCAATCCGAATGCCCCTGCCTTTATCAAAATACTACTGGTATATTCCGCATGGGCCCGTGATTGTCAAAAGCGCGGCTGGCTGGCCAGATGCACTTAAAGAAAAGTTGAATGACGGAGCGCTGTTCGTGCGCGTAGACCCCACCACCCCCTCACCCCCTCCTTATAAAGGAGGGGGGGGCAGAGAAGTTTCCGCGACCCAGCCGCAGTGCACGGCTATATTGGATTTGTCGCAATCCGAAGATGCGCTCCTCGGCCAGATGCGCCAAAAGACGCGGTACAACATCCGTTTGGCCGAAAAAAAAGGCGTTGAAGTCGGCAAGGGTTCAATAGAAAATTTTTTACGGCTCAACCATGAGGCCAAAATGCGCGATAGGTTTTCCCCGCACACGGATGAGTACTATCAAGCAATGGTCACGTCGTTGCCGAGTGATTTCATCAGAATCTGGCAGGCAACCTATCAAAATGAAGTCATCGCAAGCAACATCGTTGTAACCTACGGGGATACTGCCACGTACACGCACGGCGCATCACAAAGTAAGCATCGCGAGGTTATGGGGCCGCACGTATTGCACTGGCGCATTATGCAGGATGCAAAAAAACAGGGCATCAAGCGCTATGATTTGTGGGGCGCAAATCCAGAGGAGCAGGACCACCCTGCATACAAAAAATCATGGGAAGGCATTTCCCGCTTCAAAGCCGGATTCGGCGGAAAGCGCACGTGCTATCCGAATTCATTTGACGTAATTTTTGAGCCGTGGTTGTATACTATGTATACATTCGTACGGAACATCCGCCGCAGTAGCCGTAGTATATGATTAGAAAAATCGTCATTCCCGCCGCCGGCCGCGGCACGCGCATGCTTGATTTGGCCCGCGACCGGCCAAAGCATTTGATTGACGTGCTTGATAAGCCGTTTTTGTATTACGTGCTCAAGAACCTGGAGCACGCGGGTTTTGCCGAGATGATTCTGGTGGTCGGGAACCACGCGGAAAAGATGGTTGAGTTCGCGCACGGGGTTGGCGCCGAGTTTCCTCTGGCCATTATAGACCAGTTTAAGGTTATGGGAACCGAAAAGTACGGCACCGCGATTCCGGTTCTGGCGGCGCAGGAAGCGGTCGGCGGTGAGAATTTCGTGTGCATCTACGGAGACAACCTCTACAGTCCGCGGGACCTCGCAGCCATCCGCGAGCTTGATGATGCGTTTAACTACGTCAGCCTTCTCTACAGCGAGACCCCGGAACGGTACGGGGTGCCCATTATTGAAGGCGAGCGTGTTACCGGATTCGTAGAAAAACCGAAGACGTTCATCTCCAATTGGGTTTCCATTGGTTGCTACAAGTTCACGCCCGCGATATTCGCGGAAGCGGCAAAGGTCGGCAAATCAGAGCGCGGAGAATACGAGCTTACGGACGCCATATCGTCATTGGCCGAGCAGGGCAAGGTAAAAGCCCGCAAGATGCTTGATTACTGGATGGACTTCGGCAACCCGGATGACATCAAAAAGGTGGGTGATTTTTTACAGCAGAAAAAATAATTCCCCCTTCTTTATTAAAAAAAAGGGGGGTGGTTCTTATTCCCCTCCATAAGCTCCCGTCGTTCAACGGATAGGACACGAGATTCCGGATCTCGTGATAGAGGTTCGATTCCTCTCGGGAGCACCAAAGGGCGCACGCGTAAAGCATATCGCGTTTTTTGCGTTTGTTTGGTAGTATAGAGGCATGATAAAACAGACTGTCAAGCGTCTGCTGCCGACTTGGGCGCTATCCTCCTACCACAAGCTTCTGGCGGTTGCCGCGAACCTCATTTATTGGTTCCCGTCCCACCGCCTGGTGGTGGTCGGCGTCACCGGCACCAAGGGAAAATCTTCCACTGTGCTGATGATTACGCGCATTCTTGAGGAGGCCGGATTCACCGTTGGTTCCATGAACACCATCTTTTTTAAGGTGGGAAAGCGCGAGTGGATGAACAATAAAAAACAGGGCATGCTTGGCAGGTTCGCGCTGCAAAAAATGTTGCGTGAAATGGTGCGCAAAAAGTGCGACCATGCCGTTATAGAGGTCACGAGCGAGGGAATCGCCCAGCACCGGCAGTGGGGAATCGCGTTTGACGTTCTGGTGTTTACCAACCTCTCCCACGAACATATCGTAGCGCACGGCTCGTACGAAAAGTATCGTGCCGCCAAACAGTTAATTTTCAAGGAGCTGCACACAATGCGCCGCAAGGCCACCCCCCCTGTTTCCCCCCCTTACCAAGGGGTGGTTAGGGGGGGTACGGTGAAAAAGGCAATTGTCGTGAACGCGGAGGATCCGGAAGCGGAGAATTTTTTAAAGTTTAAAGCGGATGAAAAGTGGTCGGTCGCTTGCGACTCGCGCTGCCCGGTTGTGTTAAAACACCATCCGGAAAAACGCCTGGCTGCCGATGCGGTCGCGCACGCAGCACCGGGGATGGCGCTTTCGGTTGAGGGGCACTACATCCAGCTTTCTTTGCATGGCGCGTTCATGGCCCAAAACGCGCTGCTCGCGATTGCCGCCTGCCGCAGCCTAGGGGTAACGCTTTCTCCCGCCGAGGCTGCGCTTGAGAAGATTGAGTCAATTCCCGGGCGCGTGGAGGTGCTCAACATGAAATCTGGCGCCGCGGTTGTCATTGACTACGCGCACGAGCCGAAATCGTTTGAGGCGATCCTAAAAACAGGCCGCGAACTCGCGGGAGCCAACCGCGTCATCAGCGTGTTCGGCGCCACGGGCGGGGGGCGGGATACCGCGAAGCGCCCCATCATGGGCGCGCTTGCGGCAGCGTATTCGGATTGCATTATCCTCACCACCGACGACCCGTACGACGATGACCCGCAGGCAATCATCAACGACATCTTGCCCGGTATTACGTCAAAACGCGGAACATGGGAACTGGGAAAAAACGTGTTCAGCATTATCAGCCGCACACAGGCCATTAGCCGCGCGCTTGCGCTTGCCAAATCCGGCGACGTGGTCTTGTTGCTCGGCAAGGGATCCGAGCGGGTCATGGCCGTTGCAAACGGAAAGCATATTCCCTGGAGCGACCGCGCTGCGGTTGCGGAGCATAACGCGTAAGCTATGTCGTGGTTCAAAGCCGGATACATCAAACAGCACAAAGCCGCGCTTGCCGCGAGCGCGGCTGCGGCTTTTTTCCTGGTGTGGCTGGCGTTGTATTTTGGCGGTGAACTCTCCGCGATAGTTGGGTCTCCGGAAACGGTGCGCGAATGGGTACTCGGTTTTGGCGCATACGCGCCGCTCGCTTTTTTCGGGCTGCAGGTGGTGCAGGTCCTGGTGGCTCCGCTCAATGATTCCGTCATCAATTTTGCCGGCGGCTACCTGTTCGGGCCGTGGTTCGGGTTTGCCATCAACTACGCAGGATGGATTGCCGGGGCATGCGTTGTTTTTTTTCTCACGCGCGCCGTAGGCATCCCGTTTGTCCGCACGTTTATTCGTGAAGAGAAGATTGAGCAGTACAATAGGATCGTTGCGCAGGGGCAGTACCTTATCTTCGTGCTGTTCCTCTTGCCTGGGCCGCCTGACGATATTTTGGTGTATGTTGCCGGGCTTTCCCGATCCATCAGGTTCCGCACTTTTTTGTGGATGATTATTGTTTCCAAGGTCCCGGGGAAATTAGTGACCAGTTTTGCGGGATCAGATGCTTCCCGGCTTGCTGTCAGCGCTTTTTCGGTTGTTCTGTACGCTGTGTTTGCCGCGGGCAGTTTGGCGGTGGTTATATGGCACCGGTCAGAACTGTTCCAGCTATTTGGCTCGCGAGGCAAACGGGATTTGTCAAAATAAAGGGCTTGTGCTAAGGTTGTAGCTCTTTTGAGTTATCCACAGATATTGTAACGTACCGGTTAAGATATTCTTGACAGACCCTGTCAAAATAGATACAATATCTTTTGTCATGCATCAATTATTCCTCGTTTTTGTGAAACATTGTTTTTGTTTCTCAAAACACATGCGAATTACCGTACCCGATTAACGGTAAAAGCCTTATTTTAGCCAAAAAATAGGGAATTTTTGTATTTTTAGCGGCATAAGCGGGAAAAAGTGAAAAAGCGGGTTTTTCACTTTTGAGCCAATCAGCTGACATAAGCCCAGATTTTATGAAATCAGAAGCAAAGCAGGAAAATTTGTTTTCCATTGGTTCAGAGCGTTTTTCTCCGAAAACGGACAGGAAGTTTTTCACAAAGCTCCATGATGCCATTCCGCTTCCTGACCTAATTGAGTCGCAAAAGCAGTCCTATGACTGGTTTTTGACCGAGGGCCTGCGGGAGCTGTTTGATGAGATTTCTCCGATCAAGGACTTCATTGGCCGGGATCTGGAGCTCTATTTGGAAGACTACTACCTTGATGAGCCGAAGTTTGACGAAACAACGGCACGCGCCAAAAATGTCAGCTACGAGTCCGCGATCCGCGTGCGTGCGCGGCTCGTGAACAAGCGGAGCGGCGAAATCAAGGAACAGGAGATTTACTTGGGCGATTTTCCGATGATGACTCCGCGCGGCACGTTCATCATCAACGGCATTGAGCGCGTCATCGTTTCCCAGCTCATCCGGAGCGCGGGCGTGTTCTTTACGTCTGAGATGGTGCGCGGAAGGACGCACTACGGAGCCAAAATCATCCCGAACCGCGGCGCATGGCTTGAGATTGAAACCGATGCAAACGGCGCCATCTGGGTAAAAATAGACCGCAAGCGCAAGGTGGCGGTCACGTCGCTCTTGCGCGCGTTCGGATATGGGGGGAGCGAAGAAATTCGGGGCCTCTTTGGCTCGCTTTCAGGCGATGAGCAGGCAATGCTTGATGAAACTCTGAAGCGCGATTCCGCAAAAAACGAGGATGAGGGCCTCAAAGAGGTATACAAGCGCATCCGCCCCGGCGACCTTGCGACCGCGAGCAACGCGAAGCAGCTCATCCATGCCATGTTTTTTAATTTTGACCGGTACGACTTTTCAAAAGTGGGGCGCTACAAGATCAACGAGCGCTTCAAACTGGATGTGCCGAATGACAAAGAGCACCGCATTTTGCGCAGGGAAGATCTGGTGCTCGTGATCCGGGAGATCATGCGCCTGTCGCGCGCGCAGGAGGCGGCCGACGACATTGACCACCTTTCAAACCGGCGCGTGCGCACCGTAGGCGAGCTCGTGCAGAATAAATTGCGCGTGGGCCTCGCGCGCATGGAGCGCATCATCAAGGACCGGATGTCCACGCTGGACATCAATACCATCACCCCGAACCAATTGATTAACGCGCGCCCGGTGATCGGCTCCATCAAGGAGTTCTTCATGTCCAGCCAGCTCTCGCAGTTCATGGACCAGACCAACCCCCTAGCCGAGCTTGAGCACAAGCGCAGGCTCTCGGCAATGGGCCCGGGCGGGCTTTCCCGAGAGCGCGCGGGGTTTGACGTGCGCGACGTGCACCGCACGCACTATGGCAGAATCTGCCCGATCGCGACTCCGGAAGGCCCAAACATCGGATTGGTCGGGCACCTTGCTTCGTACGCGCGCATAAACCAATTTGGATTTTTGGAAACTCCGTACCGCAGGGTGGCCTCTGCATCGGACGGCAGGGCCCGGGTGACGGACGAGGTCGTGTACCTTTCGGCGCTGGAGGAGTCCCAGAGCGTTACCACGGCCGCAACCGGAACGCTGGATGATGACGGGTACTTTGTTGCGGAAAAGGTTGAAGCGCGGGCAAAGGGCGAGCCTATGTTCGTGCCTGCCGCGGAGGTGCAGTACATGGATATTTCGGCAAAGCAGATTGTGAGCATCGCCACGTCGCTGATTCCGTTTTTGGAGCACGACGACGCGGTCCGCGCGCTGATGGGAACGAACATGCAGCGCCAGGCCATTGCCGTGGTGCGCCCCGAGTCCCCGATTGTCGGTACCGGAGTTGAGTACCGCGCTGCCATGGATTCGGGCCAGGTGGTGCTCGCGGAAGACTCAGGCGAGGTGATTGGCGTGCAGTCCGACCAAATCACCATCAAGCACAAAAAAGGAATCAAGGAGTACCGCTTGGGCAAGTTTGTCCGCTCCAACGCTTCCACCAGCATGAATCAGAAGCCCATTGTGGATAAGGGCGACAAGGTAGCCGCGGGAGCGGTGATTGCGGACGGCGCGGCGACTGATTCGGGCGAGCTCGCGCTCGGGCAGAACGTTTTGGTTGCGTTCCTATCCTGGGAGGGCGGCAACTACGAAGACGCTATTTTGATTTCCGAGCGGCTGGTGCAGCAGGATCGGTACACCTCAATTCACATTGACGATTACCTCATTGACGTCCGGGACACCAAGCTCGGTCCCGAGGTGATTACGCGCGACATCCCGAATGTCGGAGAAGACAAGCTGAAAGATTTGGACACGGAAGGCATTGTCCGGATCGGCGCGGAAGTCGGGTCCGGCGACATTCTGGTGGGCAAAATCACGCCAAAAGGCGAGGCAGAACTTTCCGCGGAAGAGAAGCTCTTGCGCGCCATTTTCGGCGAGAAAGCAAAAGATGTGCGCGATTCTTCGCTGTATCTGGAGCACGGGGAGCACGGCAAGGTGGTTGACATCAAAGTGTTCTCCCGCGAGAACGGAGACAAGCTTCCTTCGGGCGTGCTCAAAACTATCCAGGTTTCCATCGCAAGCCTGCGCAAGGTGCAGGTCGGGGACAAAATGGCGGGACGCCACGGCAACAAGGGTGTTATTTCCAAAATCGTTCCTGTGGAAGATATGCCGTTTGACGAACACGGGCGCCCGATTGACATCATTTTGAACCCGCTGGGCGTGGCAAGCCGCATGAATTTGGGGCAGATTTTGGAAACGCACCTCGGGCTTGCGGCGCATACCTTGGGGTACAAGGTGGCAAGCCCGGCCCTAGACGGCGTGTCCGAATCCATGATCCGTTCGGAGCTTACGCGCGCCGGGTACCCGGAAGACGGGAAGCTGCAGCTCTACAACGGCAAGACTGGAAATCCATTCAATCAGAAAGCGACGGTCGGGTACATTTACATGATGAAGCTGAACCACCTTGTGGAAGACAAGATCCACCAGCGCTCAATCGGCCCATACTCGCTCGTTACCCAGCAGCCGCTTGGAGGAAAAGCCCAGTTCGGCGGCCAGCGGTTCGGAGAAATGGAGGTGTGGGCGCTGGAAGCCTACGGCGCGGCGCACACCCTGCAGGAAATTTTAACTATCAAATCGGACGATGTTCCGGGCCGGTCCAAGGCGTACGAAGCCATCATCAAAGGCGAGCGGATTGAAAAGCGGAACGTGCCGGAATCATTCAACGTTTTGGTCCGCGAACTGAAGGGCCTGTGCCTGGACGTTGAGCTCTTGAAAGGAGGAAAGGCCGTCTTAGAGCAGGAAGCGCGCGAAGGAGACGGGCGTTAAGCGCAACGGTATGTCTACACCATCATCCACAAAAACACTTTCTCAAGCCCTCCCGGCGAGCCGCGCCGTTGACTTTGACGCCATCCGTTTGCGGCTCGCTTCCCCGGACGAAATCCACGAGTGGTCGTACGGCGAGGTTACCAAGCCCGAGACCATCAACTACCGGACCCAAAAGCCGGAAAAGGACGGCTTGTTTGACGAGCGCATCTTTGGCCCGACCAAAGATTGGGAGTGCTACTGCGGCAAGTACAAGCGCATCCGGTACAAGGGCATCGTATGCGACAAGTGCGGCGTGGAAGTGACGCGCGCCCTGGTGCGGCGCGAGCGCATGGGCCACATTGACCTTGCGGCCCCGGTTTCGCATATTTGGTTTTTGCGCGGCGTTCCCTCTAAAATCGGGCTGGTGCTGGACCTTTCGGTCCAGGATTTGGAAAAAGTCATTTACTTCGCGAGTTTTGTGATTACCTCGGTTGATGAGGAGAAAAAGGAGCAGCTCTTGGAGCAGGTGCGCGAGGAGTACAAGAGCAAGAACAACGCGCTTTCCCGCGAGTTTGAGAAAACGCTTTCCGAAAAGCAAGCAGCAGCTGCCCGCGCGTCCTTGAGCGCCGAGGATCTCGCGGTGCGCCTTGCGAAGGAAAAGGAGGCGCTCACCAAGCTCCTTGAAGAAAAAACCGAGCAGCTGAACCGCGCGTTTGAGATGGCGAACCAGGAGCTTTCGCATTTAGTGCCGCTCGTGATTATATCCGAAAGCGCGTACCATGACCTTTCGCTCAAGTATGGGCACGTTTTTGAAGCGAGCATTGGCGCGGAAGCGATCCACTACCTGCTCTCAAACGTCAATCTGGAATCGGAAATGGTTTTGCTTGATACGCAGCTTTCCAAATCAAAGGGCGGCAAACGGAAAAAAATCATGCGCCGCGCCAAGCTGCTCTCAAGCCTTGCCAAGACCGGCATTCGGCCCGAGTCCATGGTGCTTACCGCGGTACCGGTGATTCCTCCGGATTTGCGGCCCATGGTGCAGCTGGACGGAGGCAGGTTCGCGACGAGCGATTTGAACGATTTGTACCGCCGCGTGATCAACCGCAACAACCGCCTGAGGCGGCTTAAAGAGCTGAACGCGCCCGAGGTGATTGTGCGGAACGAAAAGCGTATGCTGCAGGAAGCGGTTGACGCGCTCATAGATAACGGCGCGCGCCACGGCAAAACCGTAACCGCTTCAACGGGCCAGCGCCGGGTTTTGCGCTCCATTGCGGACATGCTCAAAGGGAAGCAGGGGAGATTCCGGCAAAACCTGTTGGGCAAGCGCATTGACTACTCGGGCAGAAGCGTGATTGTGGTCGGGCCAAAGCTCAAGTTGCACCAGTGCGGCTTGCCCAAGACCATGGCCTTGGAGCTTTTTAAGCCGTTTGTCATCAGCCAGCTTATCAAGCGCGAAATCGTGCACAACGTAAGATCAGCCAACCGCTACATTGAGGCGGGGCACGCCGAGGTATGGGACATTCTGGAAGAGGTGACCCGAGACGCGCACGTGCTCTTAAACCGCGCGCCAACGCTCCACCGGCTCGGCATCCAGGCGTTCCAGCCCGTTTTAATTGAGGGAAAAGCCATCCAGGTGCATCCATTGGTGTGCAGCGCGTTCAACGCTGACTTTGACGGCGACCAGATGGCCGTGCACGTTCCCTTGACCGCCGAGGCGCGGCAGGAAGCCGCGGAAATCATGCTTTCTTCAAAGAATCTGCTTAAGCCGGCAACCGGCGAGCCCGTGGTCACCCCGGGTTTGGACATTGTGTTCGGTTGCTACTTCCTGACGCAGCTTGACGACAACGCTCCTCCGTACGAACGGGTGTTCTCCTCGGCAACCGAAGCAAAGCTCGCGCATGATGCGGGCATCATCACGCTGCACCAGGGTATTACGGTATCGCACCACAGCACTCGCCTCGCGACTACGGTGGGGCGGCTCTTGTTTAACGAAGTCATGCCGGAAAAAATTGGGTACATCAACGACGTTACCAGCAAAAAAGTGCTTAAAGACATCACCGGGCGGTGTTTTTACCTGCACGGCCTGGAACGGACCAGCCAGATGCTGGATGATATGATGCGCCTCGGCTTTTACTACGCCACGGTTTCAGGGATGAGCTGGGCCATGGCTGATTTGCCCGAGCTTCCCCAAAAGCGCGCTCTTCTCGCCGCGGCGCAGCTGGAAGTGGACCAGGTGGCGAGCCAGTACGAAGAAGGATTGTTGACGGATGACGAGCGCCACGCGCGCGTGATTGAAATTTGGGCCCGCGTGAAAGACCGCATCACCGAAGCTTCCCAGAAATCTTTTGCCGGCAACAAGCTCAACCCAGTGTATACCATGATTGAATCGGGCGCACGCGGCTCCTGGGGCCAGACCACCCAGATGATGGGCATGAAAGGCCTCGTAACTTCGCCTTCGGGCGCCACCATGGAGCTGCCGGTGAAAGCGAACTTTAAGGAAGGGTTTGACGTGCTTGAGTATTTCATCTCCACCCACGGCGCGCGCAAAGGCCTCACGGACACGGCCTTGCGGACCGCGAACGCGGGGTACCTGACGCGCCGTTTGATTGACGTGGCGCAGGATATCATTGTCGCCGAAGAAGACTGCGGCGATACTGGGGGCTGGGAAATCACGCGGGAAAACAGCGAGGCCATGAATACCACCATTGCGGAGCGGCTCTTGGGGCGCGTGCTCGCCCTACCCATCGCCGGTCCGCGCGGCAGGCAGATTGTTCCGGCCGGGGAGTTCGTGACGCGCGAGGACATCCAAAAAGTGGCTGATTTGGACCTTGCGTCAGCAAAAATCCGTTCCGTGCTCTCGTGCTTGTCGCGGCGCGGAACGTGCCGCGCGTGCTACGGGTATGACCTTGGGTACAACATTCCGGTGGAGCTCGGAACCGCGGTCGGCATCATTGCCGCGCAGTCAATCGGCGAGCCGGGCACCCAGCTCACCATGCGCACGTTCCATACCGGAGGAGTGGCCGCGGGCCAGGACATCACGCAGGGCCTGCCGCGCGTGGAAGAAATTTTTGAAGCGCGGCGCATCACCAAGGGCGCGGTGGTCAGCGAGATTACGGGCACGGTAAAGCGTTTGAGCGAAGAGGGCGGCAGCCGCGTTATAGAGGTTACCGCCGCTCTCAATAAGGAAGAAAAGTACAGCTTGGAAGAGCACGGAGAAGAGCAGTGCAAGGTGAGCGACGGGGACCGCGTGAAAAAGGGCGACGTGCTGTTTTCGGACGGAGATGACGTGGTGAATGCGACGATTGACGGCACGGTGAAAAAGACCAAGAAGTTCCTGCGCGTGGTGGCTGCTGCCGGGGATACGGTTTCCTATGCGGTTCCGGGGATGTTTTCCATTTTGGTTAAGGAAGGCGAGGTGGTGAGCCAGGGGGACGTGCTCACCGAGGGAAGCGTTGATCTGCACCAGCTGTACGCGCTGCGCGGCGAGGACGCGGCCAAGCGCTACATCATGCAGGAAATCCAGAATATCTACTCCAGCCAGGGCCAGAAACTCAATGACAAGCATCTGGAAATCATCGCGCGCCAGATGTTCTCGCGCGTGTACGTGAAAGAAGCCGGGGACACGGACTTTTTGCCCGGCGAAATCGTGGACCGCGCGCACTTCAACGCGGTCAACCGCGACACGCACAAGCAGAAAAAGCACGAGGCCCAGGGCGAGGTGCTCCTCCTTGGCGTTACTAAGGCATCGCTCTCCACGGAATCATTCCTCTCCGCGGCTTCGTTCCAGGAAACCGCGCGCGTCTTGATAGACGCGGCCATCTCGGGGCGCGTGGATCACCTCCGCGGCCTCAAGGAAAACGTCATCCTCGGCCGCCTGATTCCAGCGGGAACCGGTTTTGCCTCCCGCCACATACAAGACTAACCTCCCCCTCAAGGATCATCCAATGTCCGGAAGAGATCTTCGGCCAACTTGAGCGCGTCCGCGGCCGCGTGCATGATTGCATCAAGCTCGCCGCGGTTTTCCGGGTCCGAAAGCTCGGTGTTGTTGTGGAAAATCTGGATGGCCCATTTGAGCGTTGCGAGGCGCACGCGGATGCGCTGCAGGGATTTTTTGGTGAACTCGTTTTTTTTCTTGTGCTGGTACCGGAGCGCTTCCAAGGCGGCCCGCAGTTCCCGGTCTCGCTCTAAAAGCTCGCGGATGGTTTTTTGGTATTGGTCCATACGCGTGTATGATACGACATTTTTCAGCCCGCCACAAATCCAGAGCCTTGTTTTTTGAGCAAGCCTTCTTTGCGCATCTGCTCAAGATTTTTTTGGACGGATGCAACGTCCGCGTGCAATTGCCGGGCAAGGGAGGGGAACGGCTGGTTGGGTTTCTCAAGCAGCAGCCGGATGATGGCGCCCCGAAGCTGCCGGTTTGAGCCTACAAACGGAGCCTGTTTCGTATGGCGGCTGCTCCTCCTGCTCGGATTGGGAAGCGTTCTCTTGAGATAGCTGCCATAGTCCATGAGTGCGGCATACCACTTCCGCGGATTGCCTGCGTCAAGCGTCTGCTCAATCAGCGGCACCAGTTGTTTGTCATCCACGCCTTTTTTGTTTGCGAAAAAGCGGTGCAGATACACGGACCGTATGTTGGTTTCAATCATGGCAACCGGCTGGTTGAATGCGAACGCCGCAACCGCGGAGGCGGTGTACGCTCCGACACCCGGAAGCTTTCGGAGCGCGCTACTGTCGCGCGGCACGCGTCCGGCGTGTTCTTTGGCGATTGTTCGCGCCGCTTCATGCAGCAGTTTTGCACGGCGGTTGTACCCGAGGCCCTGCCACGCTCTCAGTACGCTCGCGAGCCGAGCGGCCGCGAGCGATCGGACCGTGGGGAAGCGTTTGATGAAGGTCGGATATTTTTCAGCAACGCGATCAGCCTGGGTCTGCTGGAGCATGATTTCGGAGACGAGGATGCGGTAGGGGTCGCGCGTCGCGCGCCACGGAAAAGAACGGGCGTGCTGTGCATAGTGCCCGTATACGGTAACGCGGAATGCGCGCACCGCTAGAGCGGCCAGCACGTTCTGCGGTTTAGAGCGCCTCTTGGGTTGTGGTCGCGGCTTCTGCATCGTCCAGGCCTGTTTGGGCTTCCGGTTCGCCGACGAGAGAAACGAGCAGCGCTCTGAATGCATCGTAGCCCGCCGGGTTCGCAACCTTTTTGCCGTTTACCACAAACGTGGGAGTTCCGTTCACCCCGAGTTTTTTACCCGCGGCTTCGTGGCTTCGGATTGCGTCTTTTGCGGCGTTGGCGTTATAGTCCGCTTCAAACCGTACCACGTCCAAGCCTATGTCCGCGGCATACCCCGCGAACAGGTCAAACGCCCCGGCCGAGCGGGACCACTCGTTCTGCCGTTCAAACAGCAGGTCGTGCATTGCCCAGAACGCGCCTTGCCTGCCCGCCGCTTCCGCGGCGCGGGCCGCGTTTTCGGCGTTCGGGTGTATGGCGCGCAAGGGGAAGTGCCGGTACGCGAATTGCACGCTATCGCCGAACTCTTCGGTGAGCTGCTTGATGATCGGGTAGTAGGCCCCGCAGGCCGGGCACTGGAAGTCACTGTACTCAATAATCACGGCCTTGGCATCTGCTCCGCCCTTGACCCAGTCGCCGGCAACAACCTCATTGGCCGGAGGAACGGTTGCGCTGCCGGCTGAATTTAGAGATGCCACGAGCCACCACAACCCGAGCGCAACCGCACCGACCACCCCAACCCAGGCCAGCCGGGTTTTGGTTTTTTTCCCCCGTTCCGCCCGCTTGCGCTCATCGCGCTTCTGTTGCTTCTTGAGCGCCCGGCGCTGTTTTTTGGTCAATGTATCCGCCGGTCCGCCGGAGTGGCTGGATGGTGAAGGTTGCGGCGCTGCTTGGGCTTCTTGGGGCGGATTTTTCGTTTGTTGATTTTGTTCTTCCATGGGAAAGCAGAGGTATACCAGATCACTACTGGTTTGATGAAATCGTGCCCTCTAAGATGTGGGACGCGGGCGCGGGGTTTCCGTCGTCCGGCTCTACGGTCAGAACGTACCGGTCGTGGTCAAGCAAATCAGTCCGCGAGAGGTAGGCGTTGACGTACTGGTTGTTGTGCATCACCGCTTTTCCGGTGCTGATGACGCTCAAAGGATTGGTCCGCACCAGCGAGCCCTGGTACGAAAATCCTTCGCCAAGCGGCGGCAGGTCGTTGAACGCGGCATAGAGGTGGTAGACGCCGGTAATCACGTCCATGCCAACGCTGCCGCCCGCGGTGCCTCCCGAAACATCGGAGAGCGTTCCGGAATGCGTGAATTCAATGTCCGTAAAATTTTGGATCCAGCCATTCTGCACGGCAATGGCCCGGCTGTCCGCGCTTTCGGCCGCGCCGCTCAAAAGCCCCGCGAGTTCAGTCGCCTGCGGACCGCGGGCGACTTTTTCTCCAAACAAGGATGGCGCGCCCTGGTTGCGCGAGACAAGCCAGATTCCTGCGGCAATCACTGCGATAACCATGATGGCGAGGGTGGTGCGGCCTCCGGGGCTGTCCGGGCCTTTCAAAGGCTTGGGCTCGCCGGTTTCGCCATGCGGGCGATTTTCGCGCTCATCGGCACTATGGTGAACGGTGACGGGAATATCCATACTCAAAAGATTAATGATGTTTGGTGAGGCGGTAGGCGGCAATGCCGAACGCAACAGCCACGTTGAGCGATTCTTTGCGCCCGGCCATGGGAATTTCAATGATGCGGTCCGCGCGCTTCAGGATTGCCGGGGAAAGCCCCTTGACTTCATTGCCGAGAACGAGCGCGGATGCGGCTTGTTCGGTTTTTGAGAGGAGCGCGGTGCCGATGGAATGGGATTTTTTTGATTGCTCAAGCGCATATACAGTATACCCATTTTGTTTGAGCTTGTCTAAAAGCAGGCCCCTTGACAATTCGCGGCTTTGCGAGTAGGCTTGTGATGGCACATGTATATGAAACCGCAACAAATTATGCTCGCACAGGAGGGCGAGCTTGCTATTTGACCCGCCGATTTGGCGGGTTTTCGTTGCGCGTGCGTAGTGCCATCCGGTTTTCAGGGGAAAGCCGGGAAACAGACCTTTCACAATTCGGGGAGATTGTGATGGAGTTGAAGCATGTGGTTGGTGCACAGCGGATTTCGCCTGCGGTGCTCAAGCGGCTGTTCCATACGGCGGACGAGATGCGGGCGCTGGTTCTCCGCGAGGGAGGTTCTGATACGCTCAAGCGGCGTGTCATGGCAACCCTTTTCTACGAGCCGAGCACGCGCACGAGGCTTTCGTTTGAGGCGGCCATGCGCCGGCTCGGAGGAAAGGTCATCACCACCGAAGCCGCGGCCGAGTTTTCTTCGGCAGTGAAGGGAGAGCGGCTGAAAGACACGATTCAGGTCGTGGGAGGGTACGCGGACGTCATCGTGCTGCGGCACAAGAAGCAAGGGTCCGCGGCCAAAGCCGCGAGCGTGTCGTCGGTCCCCATCATCAACGCGGGCGATGGGGCGGGCCAGCATCCCACGCAGATGATGCTGGATTTGTACACGATACAGAAAGAGATCGGGCGATTGGAGAATCTTGCTATTGCCATGGTAGGTGATCTGCGCAACGGCAGGACGGTCCGGTCTTTGTGCTACATACTCACCAAGTTCCAGTCGCCGCGCCTGTATCTTGTCTCACCGCGTTCGCTTCGGATGCGCAAAGACATCAGAGCGTACCTTCGGCGGCACGGGGTGCCGTTTGAAGAGTGTGATGACCTGCGTGAAGTCGCCGGCAGGGTAGACGTGGTGTACCTGACACGGGTGCAAGCAGAACGGATGAAGGGGAAGTGTGTCCGGATGAACGGCAGGTTCCAGATGGATCCGTCTGTGCTTGAGCGTTTGCAGCAGCACGCCATCATCATGCATCCACTGCCTCGGGTTGATGAGATTCGGCAGCGGCGGCTCGTGGACATTGATCCGCGCGCTGCGTACTTCCGGCAGGCCCACAACGGCCTGTACGTGCGCATGGCCCTGCTCAAGATGATTCTAGCGCCGGACGCGCCGCTGTAACGTGTCTTCTCCGGCATGTGCTCACCGACGGGACGCCCTTGGGCTTCCCGTCTTTTTTTTGCCACAAAACATCCGCCGATGTCGGGTTGGTCGAAATTGTTAAACGAAGTGCGAACCTTTTATACGCAAAACTGCTAGCAGTTTTGCGGTTTTTAGCGGGCGGGCGGAAGGAGGGTTTGGGGGGAATGCCGCCCGCCCGCTTCTGAAACCTTCAAAAAATTCGCGGGCTCTCTCCCGCCAGCCGCCAGTTTTTGCCCCGCGCTACTGCGCGGACGCCGCCAAATATTTGTCAGAATTAAGAGATCAATTTTTTAATCTCTACGGTATAAGCAACAAGCTGTTGATTCACGAGCATGAGGTCTTGCACCATATCGTTATAAAACGGGTATTGTTTTTGAATCTCCTGCGGTGTTTTGTCATTATTTCTCTCTTTTTTTAATTCAGCCTCATACCATCTACGAAATTTGGCTTGCCACTTCGTCAGATGAGGCCTCATTCCTTTGTTTAATGAATCAACCAAAATATCAACGAGCTTTTTTGTATTACCTCTTTTCAAATGTCCCGCCGGGATTTCTTTAATCAATGATCTCATTTCTGAAAAAAGTTGATACCAAGAATTATAAACC
>JACOVK010000021.1 GCA_016177305.1 Parcubacteria group bacterium
ATTTGAACGCCAACGACATTGAGGCTGCCATGAAGACCATCCAGGGCACGGCCGAACAGATGGGGCTTGAAGTCAAATAATAATGTCATTGCGGGCAGAACATATGGCAAAGCATTCAAAGCGCTACCGGGCGCTTAAAGAGAACATAGAAGCACTCAAGGCGTACCGCCTGGATGAGGCATTGGTGCTGCTCAAAGAAGCGGGCAACACCACGTTTGACGCGGGCGTTCTACTCCACGTCCGCACCGGCATAGACGTGAAACAGTCGGACGAACAGGTCCGCGGCACGGCGAGCCTTCCGCACGGCACCGGCAAAAAGCATCGCATTGCCGCGCTCACCGCAAAGCCGGCCGAGGCAAAGTCAGCCGGAGCCGAAATCGCGGGCGCAGAAGAACTGATTAAAGAGATCCAGGCAGGCAAAATAGATTTTGACGTACTGGTTGCGGAGCCGGCATTCATGCCAAAGCTTGCGCCGGTTGCCAAAATCCTGGGGCCGCGCGGGTTGATGCCGTCCCCAAAGAATGGCACCGTGTCTCCGGACGTGGCCCGCGCCATTGAAGAGCTCTCCAAGGGAAAAATTTCGTTCAAGAACGACAATACGGGCAACATCCATATGCTCGTGGGCCGCATTTCGTTTCCCGTTGAAAAGCTCAAAGAGAACATCCAGACCGCATACGATGCAGTCAAAGCCTCAAAGCCCGGGGCAATGAAAGGCACATTCATCCAGAATGTGACGTTAGCCACCACCATGGGTCCCGGCATCAAGGTTGCGCTGTAAGTTTGATGCCCTCAAGGCTCCACATGGGGAGAAGCAGTGGAGAACGCCACGGATTAGCCAACAGTCGCGTGGTTTTGTCTAGTGTCTTATCACAACGTATTTTGGTACACTAAAGGGACGTTTGGAGGGCGTTGCCCCTCTTTTTTATATGACCCTGCCGTACCAAAAAATCAAAGACCTCATCTTCGGTGCCAATCCCATGATTTTTTCCAAGGGCGTGATTTCGGAAAAGCAGATTCAGCCCGCGAGCTTGGATTTGACGCTCGGTGACCGCGTGTACCGCACGAGCTCAAGCTTTCTGCCCAAGCCCAACGAAACCATTTGGGAGATTTTAAAGGCACGCACGCTTTACGATTTTGAATTGAAACCGGGCACCGTCCTTGAGCCGAATTCATCCTACATTATCCCGTTGAACGAGTACATTGATCTTGCGCCGGGCATGTACGCGTACGCGAACCCCAAGAGCTCAATCGGCCGCGTGGGCTTGTTCGTGAGGTTATTATGCGACCATACGCCGCGGTTTGACTACATTCCGCCCGGGTACAAAGGCCAGCTATACCTGGAGGTGATCCCTTTGGATTTTGTGGTGAAAATCCACCCGCACCTCGCGGCGAACCAGGTGCGGTTCCGGACCGCGGCGGAGGAGCGCGTGGGCGAGTCTGACGTGCGGCTTGCGCACGCAAAGCACGGCTTGATATTCAACCAGAACGGCGCCCCGCTCCCGCAGCATGCGATCAGCTTCGGAAACGGCGGGATCATGCTGACCATAGACCTTGAAAGCCGCGGCATCATTGGGTACCGCGCAAAGCACGATACCACCAAAGCCATTGACCTTTCCCGCGTGGGCGAGTACGAGCCCTATGATTTTTGGGATCCCATACTGCGGCCGAGAAGCGGGGAGCTCATCCTCGTGCCCGACAACTTCTATCTGCTCGCGACCCAGGAGCGCGTGAGCTTTCCGCCGGAGTTTTCTGGAGAAATCGCGTCCTACGACCCCGCAAGCGGGGAGATGCGCTCGCACTATGCCGGGTTTTTTGATCCGGGGTTTGGGTACGGAGAGGCCGGCTCAAGCGGCGGAACCACCGCGGTACTGGAGGTGCGCGCGCACAACGTGCCGTTCCGGTTGACGCGCGGCCAGATCATCTGCAAAATGGAGTACGAGCGCATGCTGGAAGTTCCGGAGGTCGTGTACAGCGCCGCGTTGGGTTCAACCTACACCGGGGCCGGGCCCAAGCTTTCCAAGCATTTCATGCAGACGTGGCAGTAGCGTATGGCGCGCGGCAAGCTCATTGTGATAGACGGCATAGACGGGAGCGGCAAGGGAACGCAGGCTGATCTGCTCGTTGAGCGGCTGCGTGCCGAGGGGTATGCTGCCGTCAAGGCCGACTTCCCGCAGTACGGCCAAAAGTCAGCCGGGCTCGTGGAAAACTATTTGAATGGGAGGTACGGGGCTCCGCATGAGGTCAGCCCGTACGTGGCGTCATTCTTTTACATGCTGGACCGGTACGACGCGAGCTTTGGGCTCGCCGAGCGGCTTTCGCAGGGGAACATCGTGGTCGCGAACCGGTACGTATCCGCGAACATGGGCCACCAGGGCGGAAAGTTTGAGACTCAAGAAGCGCGGAAGCGCTACTTTGAGTGGCTTTCGCACTACGAATACAACGTGTTTGGGATTCCGCGGCCCGATGTTACGCTGGTTCTGCACGTTCCCCCGCGCATCGGCCAGCAGCTGGTTAGCCAAAAGGCGGCGCGCGAGTACACCGGCGGAGCGTCCCACGACGCGCATGAGGCTGACGTTTCCCATCTTGAGGCTGCGTCCCAGACCTACCGCGAAATGTGCGCCCTGTTTCCGGATTTCAAGCTCATTGAGTGCGCGCCGGACGGTCGCATGTTTTCCATTGAAGCGGTGCGGGAGCTCGTTTGGGAACACGTAACCAAAATCATATGAAACAGTACCTTGATGTGCTCAAGTACGTGATGGAGTACGGCGTGGACCGTCCGGATAGGACCGGCGTGGGTACGCGCAGCGCGTTCGGGTGCCCCATGCGTTTTGATTTGCGCAAAGGGTTTCCGTTGCTCACCACCAAAAAGGTGCACGTGCGCTCCATCATCCACGAACTCTTGTGGTTTTTGAAAGGCGAAACCAACGTCAAATACCTGCGGGAGAACAACGTCACCATCTGGGACGAGTGGGCGGATGCGCAGGGGGAGCTCGGGCCCGTGTACGGCAAGCAGTGGCGCGCGTGGCAGGCCGCGGACGGGCGTTCAATAGATCAAATTTCAGAAGCCATTGAGCAGATAAAACACAACCCCGCGTCGCGCAGGATTATCGTGAACGCGTGGAACGTTGGGGAGCTTTCCAAGATGGCCTTGCCGCCGTGCCATATGTTTTTCCAGTTCTACGCGGCAAACGGCAAGCTCTCGTGCCTCTTGTACCAGCGCAGCTGCGACATGTTTCTGGGGGTGCCGTTCAACATCGCCTCCTACGCGCTCCTCACCATGATGGTGGCGCAGGCGTGCGACTTGGTGCCTGCTGAATTCGTGCACATCTTAGGGGACACGCACGTCTACTATAACCATTTTGAGCAGGTCAAGGAACAGCTCTCGCGCACCCCGCGGAGCTTGCCCTTGATGCGCATCAATCCCAAAGTCAAGAACATTTTTGATTTCACCTTTGGCGATTTTGAATTGGTCGGCTATGACCCGCACCCTGCCATAAAAGCGCCGATTGCGGTATAATTACTAACGAGGAAGAAATGAGAGCTTGCTCTCATTTCGGCCGAGTGACGTAATTTCACGTAGTATAATACAGGCATGAAGAAACCAGTTATCAGCGCCATTGCTGCAATCGGGAAAAACCGCGAACTCGGGCTCAAGGGAAAACTGCCGTGGCACGTCCCGGAGGATTTGAAGCACTTCAAAGAGACCACCTTCGGGCACCCGGTGATCATGGGGCGCAAGACCTTTGAGTCGCTCGGCATCAAAAAGCCTTTGCCCGGGCGTTTGAACATTGTCATCACCCGAA
>JACOVK010000008.1 GCA_016177305.1 Parcubacteria group bacterium
CGGCATCAACGGCACCACCACCCCGAGTGCGATCCTCACCATCCAGGATACGGCAGGAGCTGACTCGTTCCGCATTGGCTCTTCCACGGAGGCGCTCTTTGTCGTCTCTTCAAGCCAGTTCGTGGGCATTGCCTCATCCACCCCCTACGCCCTCCTCGCTGTTGAGCAGGGAACTGAAGAGGCCTCGTTCCAGATATCAAACCAAGGTTCCAGCACCCCCTCCTTCTTTGTGGGAGGGGTAGACCTTGATGGAAAGATAGGCATTGGCACATCAACCCCAGGCGCCCTGCTCACGGTGCAGGAAGACAACGCCACCGGCAACATCATAGAGATCACGGACGCAAACACCACGACCCCCACCTTCAGGATAGCGGCAACCACCGGTGAAATCTCAACCAGGGGCGACTTCACCCAATCCTCCCGCACTGACCTCACTACCCTTGCCAACATCAATGATGTATTTGTGTATGACACGACCAAGGACAGCGATGGAGGAGCCTGGATATCCAATGCGCAGGCCCAAGGCTCAAGCTGGTACAACGAGACCCTGGATAATACCGGAGCCTCCTGCACCCTGGACACCAATGACCGGTGCGGCCAGCGGGCCTTCCCCCAGAAAGCCATTATCATTGCCACCAATGACGACCTCTTCATCTTTGACGCCAAGGACAACACCCAATGGATGAACTTTGACGAGGGATCAACCGCATCCACCACCATGAGCATCATCGGCGGCACTTCCAGCACCCACACCAGCGTTACGGCCAGAGACGGGGTCATCTACCTTGCCAACACCTCTACTGACGCTGATTTGGATGACGGGGGTGTCGTTGCCATTGACTTCACCCGCGACACAGCCGTGTTCTACGGCCAGGACAACGGGGACATCGGCACCATGAAGTACAACGCAACCATTGCCAACCGCAACTCCACCTCCTTAGGCTATGCCACGTACCGCGACACCTTTGGCCTGGTTGATGAGGATGCCAATGACGTGAGTGTGGCAGTCATCGCAGGCACTACCTACTTCGCCGCAGCTACTGATTCAGGGGTTACGGTTTTGAACGCCAGCCAGGAGAAAGCCATTGACTTTGACGTGAACTCCGCGGATGACGTCAACGACATCTGGCTCACCCAAGACGGCACGCTGTACTATGACACGGAAACGGCCCAGACCTTGAACGTGTTCAAGAACAGCCATTTGCGCACTTCGGACAAGACATCCGGAAGTGCTGACCTTGTGTACGACGAGAACGGGGTCAACATCGGCGGCACATCAAGCGGCACCTACCCTGCCATCTTCACCTCGGCCCAAACCATTAATGATATTTTTGTTCTGGAAGCGGGCGTGGGTTCCCCCTCCTCTAATGAGGAGGGGGCAAGGGGGTGGTTGGGTAATGACGGCAACACCATCTTCATCGCCCACAACGCTGGCGTCACCGCGCTCTCGGAGCACACGGCCTCATCAACCTTTTCAAGCGTCAAGTACTACGGGGTTGCCACCACCACCGAGGAGATGGTAGGGGACATCCGGGGCATGTGGCCCCTGAACGAGACCGCAACCCTCACCACCGCGGGCACAGATCTCTCTGACGCTTCCATCAAGGCTAATATCCTTATGGTTAACGATGCCGCAGGAGCCACCGACCACCTGTCAGCGTCAGGCGTCAGGGGAACCGCCATCCACTTTGACGGCAGCGATGACTACCTGTGCTCGGACACCAACGGCGACGCCACCTGCGATGATGATGCTGATTTTGACTTTGCGGAGACCCGCAGCTTTTCTGCGGGATTGTGGTTCAAATCAGATGACGCGGTCACCGCAGCCGAAGGCCTGATGGCCAAATCCGCTACGGGGTTGGGTTGGGAGCTGTACCTGGATGCCTCTGGAGACGCTTGCTTCGCCATTGATGACGATACCTCGTCCTTTCCCGAAGATTCGGCCTGCACGAGCGGCATTGACTATGACAACGCTACCTGGCACCAGATTATCGGCACGAAGACCGTTGCGAGCGGCATACAGCTCTATGTGGACGGCGTACGCATGGCAGGCGACGGATCCCTCTCCGCAGCCGGCACATTAGAGAACAGCGGCAGCCTCTCCGTTGCCAATGCGGAATCAGGCGCATCTGCTGACTTTGACGGCCAGATTGACGAGCCCTTTGTCACGGCCCAAGCCCTCACTCCCGCCCACGTCCGGCATATGTACGAGGTGGGCAAGCAAGCCCTCAACAACCACACGGCCTCGCTCATCACGGGCCTCATCAACGCGGATGAGTACCAGCACTTCTACGGCTCAACCTCTATCGCCACTGCCGTATCCATAGACGCCGAGAACAACGTCCTGTACGTAGGAACCAAGGATGATTCCAACACTGGCGCAGTCTCTGCCATGGGCTTGCTTTCTGACACCATTGAGGATGTGTGGGCCTCTGATGCCTGGCTCGGGCCCAAAGCGGACGATGACGGAACTGTGTTTACCACGGATGACGTGGTGTCAGTTTCCGTATCCGGAAGGTACCCCAAGACCCTCATCATTGGAACTGATGCTGACTTCTGGCTTGAAACAGAAGGCTTCTCCTTTGACCGGTACCGCAATACCTCGGTCAACCCCCATGGAGCCCGCCTGGTGCAGACCGATTTGACCGTTAATCAAGACCTAGAAGCTGGCACGTCCCTCACGGTCTGGGGAAGAGTCCTGGGAGCAAGCGTCACGTCCGCTGGGGGCGTCCCCGCCGCCGGGAGGCCCACGTTCAGGGTTGCTGCGGACGGCACCGTGTCAGTGAGAGATGACTTGGTCCTCCAGGGGCGCACCTCCCTCTCATCCCTGTCCAACATCAATGACGTGTTTGTCTATGACACCACCAAAGACCATGACAACGGAGCCTGGACCAATGACAACAACGCCAAAGCAACGTCCTGGTACAACGAGGCCATTGATGCCACGGGGGCGGCCTGCGACATCACCTCAAATGACCGGTGCGGGAGCCGGGCATTCCCGCAGAAGGCAATTATCACGGCAACTGATGACAACCTCTACGTCTTTGACGCGAAAGACAATACCTTGTGGATGACGTTCAATGAAGGCTCCACGTCATCAACCACCATGCCCATCATCGGCACCACTGGGGCAACCCACACCGCAGCCTACGCCTTGAACGGGGTCATCTACCTGGCCAACACCTCCACGGACGCTGATCTGGATGACGGGGGAGTGGCAGCTATCCAGTTCATCAAAGACAGCGCCCGCTTCTACGGACAGGCTAACGGCGACATTGGCGCCATGGACTACAAGAGCCGCATTGCCGACCGCAACTCCACCTCCTTAGGCTACACCGCCTACAAAGACATATTTGGGTTGGTTGACGAGGATGCCAATGACGTGCACGCGGCCGTGGTGTGCAGTGAAAACCGGGTAAGCGCGGCGTCCACGCCGCTCTCCCGCGCGGACAACCAAAAATCCGCCACTGGGGCGGATTTTGGAGGTTCCAACATAGTGCTTTCAAAACCTGGGTTGCCACTTGATGGAAGTATAGCACAACAGGAAAATATGTCAAGCGCGCGTTTAGACCACAG
>JACOVK010000023.1 GCA_016177305.1 Parcubacteria group bacterium
AATGTATATGTTCTCTACTTTCTTGAACTTTAACATTGGAGACCGACCTCCAATTCAAAAACAAAAATAAAAACAAACGGTGTCTGGACCGGGAAACAAAAACAAAAAAAGTGCGGTTCGTTCATACACAGATGAACGCAACCACATAGAAGGTAGAGATTGGCACCAGAAGTCGGAATCGTGCCCTAGTAGGGCTGCTTGATTACACAATGTTGAAGAGTGCATACCTAGTGTGCGCCATTCAGCTGCGTTAAGCAGTCATAAGGGGGCGCAGTTGACCTACTTATTCTATAAGTTGAGGCGCCGCTGCGCCCTTCTTTAATTTAGGGCGCCCCGCGTGCTATACTATACTTGTTATGAGCAACACACCATTCGGCAAGGCTTTCATTGAGGAGCAGCAGCAGCTCCTCCTGGTGAAGAAAGAGCAGCTTGAGCAGGATCTGTCCAGCCGGGGAACCAAAAAAGGTTCAGATGCGGCGGATTACCGGACCACGTACCAGGAGTACGGGGACGATGAGGAATCAAACGCCGCAGAGTACGCGCAGACCGAAATCAACCTCGGGGTCGTGGAAAAGCTGGAAGACGAGCTCAGGGGCGTCAACGCGGCGCTCCTCCGCATCCAGGACGGCACGTACGGGCTGGACCCCAAGACCGGAAAGGCCATCCGGGAAGAGCGGCTCAAGGCAAACCCGGCTGCCCGCTCCGACATTGTGCCATCATGAGCCCAAAGGCTGCCATCGGAGTTTCTCTTTTCGGTTTCGCGCTTGACCGCGGCCTAAAATACTTCGCGCTCAACACCCCAATCTTGGCAGACCGGGGTTTTATGTTTGGCAACGCGTTCGGATTCAGGCTGCACCTGAACGATGCGTTCGCGTGGAGCCTGCCGGTTCCCAATAACGCGGCACTCGGCCTCGCGGCTGCGGCCTTGCTGGTGCTCGTTTTTTTGCTGATCAAAAAATGTGCTCACCCAGAGTGGGCAGGCTTGGTACTCGTGTTTTTCGGCGCACTGTCAAACGCCGCTGACCGGATCCTGTACGGCGGGGTGGTTGACTACCTTGCCGTTCCTTTTGGAGGTGTCGTGAACATCGCGGACGCGCTCATTGTCGCGGGCGTTGTTCTCTTGGTTCTGCCGCGCACGAAGTATGCTCACTAACATTGTTTCGTGCGCGGTCATTGGATTGGACGGGGAGACCATCACCATTGAGGTGGATGTCTCGGCCGGGTACCCCACGTTCATCGTGGTCGGGTTGCCGGACGCCGCGGTTTCCGAATCGCGCCAGCGCATTCCCACGGCCATCCGCAATTCCGGTTTTAAGTATCCGTACTCCAAGCGCGTGGTGGTGAACCTTGCTCCGGCTGATCTGAAAAAAGAAGGCGCCTCGTACGACCTTCCCATTGCCGTTGGGATTTTGTTTTCCACGGAGCAGATCCGCGCCGATGTGTCACGTTCCATATTCGTTGGGGAGCTTGCGCTTGACGGTAGCGTGCGCCCGGCGCGCGGGGTGCTGCCCGTTTCGCTCTGGGCGCGGGACGCGGGGTACGATTTTTTGTACGTGCCTGCCGCAAACGCGGCAGAGGCGAGCGTGGTCGCCGGCATCAGGGTGATGCCGGTTGCAACGCTTTCGCAACTGGTAGCGCACCTCAATGGTCCGGGAGCCATATTCCCGGCCGAGAAGCTGCCGTTCGCGGGTGCGGCCAGAGCGCAGCACCACATTGACTTCTCCGACATCGCGGGCCAAGAGCACGCGAAGCGCGCGCTTGAAATCGCGGCAGCGGGTTCGCACAACGTTGCCATGTCCGGGCCGCCGGGATCCGGCAAGACCATGCTTTCGGGAGCCATGGTCACGATTCTTCCGGACTTGACGTTTGAGGAACAGCTTGAGGTCACCAAGATTTACAGCATTGCCGGCTGCCTTCCGCCGGATACGCCTTTGGTCCGCTCCCGGCCGTTCCGCTCCCCGCACCACACCGCAAGCGGCATTGCCCTGGTGGGAGGGGGCGCCTACCCGCGCCCCGGGGAAATCAGCCTGGCGCACCGCGGGGTCCTGTTTCTGGATGAGTTCGCGGAGTTCTCGCGGAGCGTTTTGGAAAACTTGCGCCAGCCCCTGGAAGACGGGCGCATTACCGTTTCCCGCGCCCAGGGGAGCGTTACGTTTCCGGCGCGGTTCATCCTGGTTGCCTCGTTCAACCCCTGCCCGTGCGGATTTTTGGGCGATGCGGAGCGCAACTGCGTGTGCACCCAGGGGCAGATCAACAAGTACCGAACCAGGATATCCGGCCCCATCGCGGACCGCATTGATCTGCACGTTGAGGTTCCCCGGCTTCCGTTTGAGAAGCTGGAGGGAGGGGGCCGCGAAACGTCCGGCGAGATCCGGGAGCGGGTCAACCGCGCGCGCGCCGTACAGTACGGGCGCCTGAAGGAATGCGGCGCGCTCACCAACAGCGAGATGAACGCCCCGCTCGTCCGGAAACTCTGCGCCCTGGACGCGCCTTCGCGCTCCCTCATCCGCCAAGCCGTTGACATGCTGCACCTCTCGGCGCGCGGATTCCACCGCGTGCTCAAAGTCAGCCGCACCATCGCGGATTTGGCCGGGGAACCGTCAATTACCGTTTCCCACATCGCCGAGGCGCTGCAGTACCGGCCCAAAGACGACTAGAGATAGTCTAATGGATTCACGCGGTTGCCGTTTACGCGCACCTCAAAGTGCACGTGCGGGCCCGTGGAGCGCCCGGTTGAGCCGATGGCCGCAATCACGTCTCCCTTCCCAACTCGGTCTCCGGCCGAAACCCCGTTTTTACTGTTGTGCCCGTAGAGCGTTTGGATGCCGTTGCCGTGGTCAATGATGACGTAGTACCCGTACCCGCCCGAGTTCCAGCCGGATGTGGTTACCACGCCGTCATCAGCCGCGTAGATTGGCTGGCCGGTTTTGTTGCCGATGTCAATGCCCGTGTGCCGCCAGCCGCGGAAGTACTGGGTGATGCGCCGCGCCGTGGTGGGCCAGTTGAACGTTCCGGCCGCGGCCGGAGCCGGCTTGAAGATGCTCCCGAGATCCGCGAGCCCGGATGACGGGGTTGCCACGGGCCGCGCCGGAGCCGGCGGAAAGCCGTCCGGAACCGTGATTTTTTTGCCGATGACCAGCTCCGAAGCGTCTGCGAGCTTGTTCACCTCCAGGATGTCCTCGGCTTTGGCGCGGTAGCGGCTTGCGATGGCGTTGAGCGTGTCCCCGCGGCTGACGGTGTGGGTTACGCCGGTTACCGGCAGGATCACAAGCTCCTGGCCGGGTTTGATAAAGTCGCGCGGGCCGATTTTGTTTTCCCACAGGATGGTGTTCGTGCTCACGTTGAACCGCTCGGCGACTTCGGAAATCGTGTCCCCATCCTGCACGACGTAGGTGATGATTGCGTCCCGGGGTTTGGGCGTTACGTCCGTTGCCGGCAGATCCGGCTTAAGGAGCGCGTCTCCGGTTCCGGAGAGGAGCGTATCCCCGTCCTCGTCCGCAGGCGTTCCCGTGGGCTCAATCTCGCTCTGGACTCCAATCTGCGAGAGCGCCCGTTCGTGCGCGCTCGCATTTTGCGCAGGCTCGCCTTCCGCGCCAGTGCTCTCCTCAATGTACAGCTCATAGTCGCTCTGCGCAATGAGGAGCTCGTACATGCCGGAGTTGCGGCCCACTTCCTCGGGCCGCAGTTCCCGCGCCTTGAGGTTTGAAGTCGCGACGAACATGGAGAGCAGCACCAGCCCGCCGTACAGCACCACGTTCCGGCTGAAGTTTTCTCCGAATTGCTCCTTCCCGTATCCGTGCAGCTTCCCAAGTTTCGCTTCAATTGATTTGAATCCCCGGTACAGGGGCAAGCCGAAGGCCCGGACCGCGATTTTCAGCACGCTCGTTACGACGAATTTGACGCCCCACAGCACTGCGCCCAAAATTTTGAGCGCGAGAAGCAAGAGGCTGGAAAAGAGCGTCAGCAAGAGCACTGCGTTCTTTTTTGCCAAGAGCACGTTCCGCGAAGGCTGGTGCATGTGTTTGTAGGTATTGCCGTGCCGTATATCCATAAAGGATACGTATAGTATACCCCATTATGGGCGAAAATGTTAGACAAAATCAGGAAATGCATTGATTTTTCGGGGTAAAACCTATATGCTATTGCTATACACATGGCAGAGTACAACCATAAAGCAATTGAGCCAAAGTGGCAGAAGCGCTGGGAAGAAGAGAGCGTTTTTGTTGCTCCTGATAAGCCGAAGGCGGGCAAAAAGAAGTACGTTTTGGACATGTTTCCGTACCCGTCCGGAGCCGGTTTGCACGTGGGCCATCCGGAAGGGTACACGGCCACGGATATCTACTCGCGGTACCTCCGCATGAACGGGCACGAGGTGCTGCACCCCATGGGCTGGGACGCGTTCGGCCTTCCCGCTGAAAACTACGCCATCAAATCCGGGGTGCATCCCAAGGAGAGCACGGAACAAAACATCAAAACCTTTACGCGCCAGATCAAGTCGCTTGGGTTTTCGTACGATTGGTCGCGGGAGGTGAATACGTCAAGTCCGGGTTACTACCGCTGGACGCAGTGGCTGTTTTTGCAGCTCTACCACGCCGGGCTTGCGTACAAAAAGGAAGCGCCCGTAAACTGGTGCCCTGATTGTCAAACGGTTTTAGCGAACGAGCAGGTCATAGACGGCAAGTGCGAGCGCTGCGGTCATAAAGTCATCCAGAAGAATCTTGAGCAGTGGTTTTTTAGAATCACTGGCAGCGACCCCAAAGGAAAGCACGGTTCATACCCGGAGCGCTTACTGTCAAATCTAGAAACGCTTGACTGGCCCGATCCCATCAAGCACATGCAGGCTAATTGGATCGGCAGGAGCGAGGGCGCAGAATTGGAGTTTGAGATCAAGGGTTCGTCATCAAAAATCAAGGTATTTACCACGCGGCCGGACACTTTGTTCGGGGCAACGTACATGGTGCTTGCGCCCGAGCACGCGCTCATCCGCGAGCTGAAGGGTCAAATTGAAAATTGGGATGAGGTACAGCAGTACGTCAAAGCCGCTTCAAGCAAGAGCCAGTTGGAACGCACGGATTTGGCAAAAGAAAAAACAGGCGTTGAGCTGAAAGGCGTCAGAGCAGTCAATCCGGGAAACAATGAGGAGATTCCGGTGTGGATTGCGGACTATGTGTTGTCATCCTACGGCACCGGAGCAATCATGGCCGTCCCTGGCCACGATGAGCGGGATTTTGAGTTTGCGAAAAAATTTAAACTTCCCGTCATGCAGGTCGTTGATAGCGGAGAGGATCTGCCGTCAATTAGTTCTGGGAAGGTGGTCAATTCTGGAAAATTTGACGGTCAAGATTCAGAGGAGGCGAAATGGAAAATCACGGATGCAGTCAAAGGCAGGCGGACCATCCAATACAAGCTGCGCGACTGGCTGATATCTCGTCAAAGGTACTGGGGCGCGCCGATTCCCATCATCTACTGTGAGACGTGCGGCGAACAGCCCGTGAAAGAAGAAGATTTGCCCGTCACTCTGCCGGATGATGTTGACTTCCTGCCAAAAGGGGAGTCGCCTTTATCACGGTCAAAGTCTTTTCATAACGTGAAATGTCCAAACTGTGAGTCACCGGCGCGAAGAGAGTCAGACACCATGGACACATTCGTGGATTCTTCGTGGTACTTTCTGCGGTACACGGACCCAAAGAACCAAGAGGAGTTCGCGGACAAGAAAAAAATCAAAGCCTGGATGCCGGTTGATACGTACGTCGGCGGCGCAGAGCACGCGGTAATGCATCTTTTGTATAGCCGGTTTATCACTATGGCTTTGCATGATTTGGGTCATCTTGGTTTTCCCGAGCCGTTCTTGAAGTTGAGGAATCAAGGCTTGATTCTCGGGCCTGATGGGCAAAAGATGAGTAAGTCACGCGGGAACGTCATCAACCCTGATGAAGTGATTGAAAATTTTGGAGCTGACTGCATGCGCATGTACGAAATGTTCATGGGGCCATTGGAGGACGCCAAGCCTTGGGACACGAACGGCATTGTGGGGGTGGCTAGGTTTTTGGAGCGCGCGTGGAACGTGCATGCGTTCGTGGACACCGAATACCTGAACCAGGAACAGGAGCTCATTGTTGGCCGCGAGCTTGCCAGGACCGTAAAAAAAGCAGAAGACGACATTCAGTCATTCAACTTCAACACCGCGGTTTCAGCGTTCATGATTTTCATTAATGCTGTATATAAAGTAGAGCGAATCAGCACGCATCACTGGGAAACGTTCCTCAAAGCGCTGAATCCGTTTGCTCCGCACATCACTAATGAACTCTGGGAAATGCTCGGGCACAAGGAGGTGATTGAGAAAGAGAAGTGGCCCGAGGTTGATGTGCTGCTTTTGGCGCAGGATGAGGTGATGTATGCGGTGCAGGTGAACGGCAAACTGCGCGGGAATGCCATGGTTTCTACTTCTGCTTCCGAAGGAGATGTCACGAAGAAAGCCTTGGCGCTTGCGAACGTGGCAAAGCATGTGGAGGGCAGGGAGATTGCCAAGGCCGTGTTTGTGAAGGGAAAATTGATTAATTTTGTAGTGAAATGACGGGCGCGGTTTCAGCACTCAAGAGCGGGGGGGTGATTGTGTACCCCACGGACACGGCGTATGCCATCGGGTGCGATGCCATGAACGAGTCTGCAGTCAAGAAGATTTTTGAAATGAAAGGCCGTGAGCAGTCAAAGACGTTGCCGTTGATTGCGGCTGACACTGATATGGTCAGAACTTGGGCAGAGATGCCCGAAAAAGCGGAGGAGCTCGCGCAACAACACTGGCCCGGGCCGCTCACCCTGGTGCTTCCTGCCAAAAAGCAGGGGCTTGCCCCGCCGACCGTCAAAGACGGATGGGTCGCCATCCGCGTTCCGGACAATATGATTGCAACGGATTTGAGCCGGGAAGCGGGCGTTCCCATTGTGGCAACATCCGCGAATGCATCAGGCTCGGGACCTTATTACTCCATTGCCGACGTGCGCGCGTCGCTCGGTCCAGCATCCGAACCGGTGGATTGCTATGTGGACGGCGGAGTTCTTCCGAACAAAAGGGTTTCCACCATTGTTAAGGTGTGGGATACTAACCACATTGAGATTATCCGTGAGGGAGCGGTGAAGCTCTGATCAGTATTCACGGGATTGCTTCGCCCCGAGAAGAACTCGCTCCTCGCAATGGCACTAAAACAAAATGCCGCAATTCAAACCGCTCACAACCGTTAAAACGTTTTTCGCGACCAAGCTCTCGTACCAGGTGCGGGAGCTGTACCTCTCGGTTTCCATCGTTGATTTTGCGGTTGCCATGGTCGCGATCTTTGAGCCCATCTACCTGTACCAGGTTGGTTTTTCCATTGAACGGATTTTGTACTTTTACCTGGCGGTATACGCGGGCTACCTCATCTTCATCCCTTTGGGCGCGAAGTTCGCGCGCAGATTCGGGTACGAACGGGCCATACTGCTCGGGAGCCCGTTTCTGGCCGCGTACTACCTTGCCCTTTTTTTGATTCCCCAGCATCCGGGATTCATCGGGCTTGCCATTGCCGCGTTCGTGGCGCAGAAGACGTTCTACTGGCCCGGGTACCTTGCGGATTTTGCGCGGTTCGGGAAGGGCAGCGAGCGCGCCCGCGAGATTTCCAACCTCCTCCTCGTTGCCATGGCCGTTTCCATCCTCGGCCCGGTGGCCGGCGGGCTTATCATTTCTCAATGGGGGTTTGTGGCGCTGTTTGCGGCTGCCACGGCGTTGATTTTCGCCTCCAACCTCCCCCTGCTCGCGACTCCGGAGCGGTTTACGCCGGTGCCGTTCTCGTACTTCGGAAGCTTTAGGAGGCTCTTCTACCGCGAGAACCGGAGGAACTTTTTCGGGTTTTTGGGGTTCGGGGAAGAGCTCATCGGCATGGTGGTCTGGCCCGTGTTCATCTACGCCATTGTGTCGGACTTCCTTGAGCTCGGATCAATCGTTGCGGCAAGCACGCTCGCCACAACGCTGGCGCTCTTGTTCGTGGGCCGCATGGCGGACGGCGCCGCGGCCGAGCGCCGCGAGCTCGTCAAAATCGGTTCCGTGTTCGGCGCCGGAGTCTGGCTCATGCGCCTCATGGTGCGCGGCGCATTCGGCGTGTTCGCGACGGATGCCTTGGGCAGGACCGCCAAGAACGTGGTCGTGGTCCCCATGATGGCCGAGATCTACGACCACGCGAACCAGACGAGCATCATGAAGACGGTCATTTTTTTTGAGATGTCTTTGATCGTAGGCAAGATCCTCGCCATACTCGCTGCGCTCGCGGCGTTCCGGTGGTTCCCGGAGTCATTTACCGCCCTCTTCGTGATAGCCGCTCTCATGACGCTCTTGTACTCGCTCATCAAGTACGAACCCGTGAAGCTTTCCGGGAGGTAATATGCATACAACAGAAGCGCTGGCCCGCGAATTAGGAGTTGCGCCGTCCCGCGAGTCTGGCCAGCATTTTTTGGTTGACAAGAAAATCCTTGCTCGGATTGTCAAAACCGCTTCTGTCAAAAAAGGGGAGAACATTCTTGAAATCGGGCCGGGATTCGGCGCGCTCACGTCCGAACTGATACAAAAAGGCGCGAATGTGGTTGCGGTTGAGTTTGACCGGAAACTTGCGCGGCATCTCTCCGGGGAGCTCAAAGATTCAAAGGCGCGCATCGTGCAGGGCGATATTCTTTCGTTCTCAAATCAAGCGATTTCAGGATGGTTTGGCAGCAAATCCTACCGCGTGGTGGCGAACATTCCGTACCACATCACCGGAAAGATCATTAAAAAGTTCGTGTCCTCCGAATTGCCGAAGCCCGCGAGCCTTGTCCTTTTGGTTCAAAGAGAAGTCGCGGAGCGCGTGGTTGCGAAACCCGGGCATTTGAGCCTGCTCGCGCTCTCGGTTCAGTTGTACGCGGAGCCCAGCATCGCGTTTGAAGTGCCTAAAGAATCATTCTGGCCTATTCCTGAAGTTGATTCCGCGCTCCTTGCCATAGACGATGTTCAGGAAAAGCCGCGTACCCCCCCTCAATCCCCCCCTTGGCAAGGGGGGGAAGCAGAGAGGTTCTGGCAGATAGTGCGCATTGGCTTCTCAAGCCCACGGAAACAGCTTCGCAACAACCTGGCCGCAGGCCTTTCACTGCCGCAAGACGTCATCAAGAAGGCGCTCAAGCAGTCAAACCTGCCCGAAACCAGCCGTGCTCAAGAGCTCTCCATTTTGGATTGGATTGCGTTCATCCGCGCTCTAGAAAAAAAATAATGTTTTGTGGTATAATACACGCACCATCATGACGGATAAAGCGGTCAAAATAGGGTTTGGGTTCTTTGCGGTCACATCGCTTTTTTTCGGCGTGGTCAGCATCAACCAAAAGATACGAATTGCGGGCGTTGACGCGCAAAATCAAGGCAATGAATCCAGTTCCGGAGCTTTTGACGAAGCCCGGATGCGGGTGCTTGATACGGATGAAGACGGGATTGACGACTGGAGCGAGTTGAACGTGCACAAAACCTCGCCGTACCTTGCTGACTCGGATTCGGACGGCGTTTCGGACGCTCTGGAGATCAAGCAGGGCGCGGACCCCACCTGCCCCGAAGGCCGGGTGTGCGGGAGCGACATCATCGGAACCCTGGAACAGATACAGCAGGACATTGCCCGAGAGGAGCGGGCAGGGGAAGGATCGCCGCAGGCGGCAGATTTTTCTCCGGAGTCACAGGCTGCCCTGGAAACGCTTGAGGCAGGAACCATTCCGACTGCCGAACAAATCCGCTCGCTCTTGCGCGATTCCGGCGTTCCGGAGGAAGAGCTTAGCGGCACTTCGGACCAAGATTTGATTCAACTGTTCCAGGAAGTTGCGGAAGAGCAGCAAACGCCATCGCAATGACACAAGGACATGTATAGAAACAAACATACACAATCAATTGCAACGCGCGTACTACTGATACTTGCGGTTGCGGTTTTTGCGTTCACCGCGACTGTACAGCCCAGCCACGCGATTTTGGGGGTCGGCGACGTTTCAATCACCGCAGGCGACATTCCGCGCACCTTGTTCCAGATTTTTGACCGCATCTTGAGCGCGGTTGGTTCGCGCGCGTACCACCAGGCATTGCGCAGCGTCACGTACCGATTGGCGCAGCAAAGCGCGGTCTGGCTTGCGAGCGGGGACAAAGGGAAAAAGCCGCTTGTGTTCCAGCAGGGCCTGGGGGACGCGCTCACGGACATCGGAGACCAGGTCGCGGGAAAGTTTTTGGTGAATGTTTCACAAGGGTTGCCGGTTAACTTGTGCAGTCCCGCGAGCGTGCAGTCGCGCTTAAAGCTGACTATTGGCGTTTCAAAGTCAATCCAGGATATTGATTTGTTCCCGGATCGCCCGGATCTGCAGACGTCGCGCGATTTTGGCCAGACCGGGTGCAGCCTCTCGGATATTGGCGGCAACTTTCAGCAGGCGTTCACGAACCAGCGCCAGGCCCTTGCCAACCTTTCAAAAGGATTTGAGCTGGACCGCAACGAGCTGGGCGCGTTTTTGGTTCTGCGGGAGAACGTGCAAAAAGAAAAGCAAAAGCAGGAGGAGCAGGAAAAGAGCGAGCGCGCAGGCGAGGCCGCCGCAAAAGCCGTTAAAGATCCGATAACCGGAAATGTAACTACGCCGGCTGGAACCGTTGAAGAGGTGCAGAAGAGCTCTCTCCAGCAGTCGCTTAAGCAGGAGGTTGCGGTTACCGGCGACATCCTGGCTGATGCCGCAGCAATTTTTGCGAACACGTTCGCGCAGACCTACTTGCGCCGGCTCCAGCAGGGGCTTTTGCGCGGGAACATTGCCCGGACCGGGGGCCGGGGTCCCGGGGGCCTGGGGTCAACTGCCGCGGCTGTGAATCCCGCATTCAAGCCCGTGTTCGGGGAGCCGCCTTCATTTGGCATTTCCGGCGGTTCCATCAATTTGATTTCCGACATGAGCATCTGCCCGTCTTCGGAGGACCCGAACGTGTACCAGTCCCCGTACAACTGCCTGCTTTCGGACGGGCTCAAGAGCGCGGTTGAGCAGAAGCTCACCGTGGCACAGGCAGTTGACCAGGGCATGATTCCCGGGGATACGCTGTTTCCGCAAAACCATGACGCAGGGAGTCCGAATTTGTCCGAAGAAAACCTCAAGCGCCTGCGGTTCTTGCGCGTGGTTCCCTTGGGCTGGGAGCTTGCGGCAAGCCGTTTGGGGTCCCAGGCTGTTCCGTTCAAGAAATTGCTTGATTGTTTTGACGCTCCGGACAACACCCAAGGGTGCCCCGAAGGCGGCCAGAGCATTTCCCATTTGGTTGATCCGGCATGGGTGCTCGCCTTGCCCCAGGCCGAGTGCCGGGCGCTCGCGTACAGCTCTTTGCCGGAGCACGCCCAGTCCCCGAACCGGCAGAGCGTGTGCGTTGACCTGGCAAGCTGTTTGAACGAAGA
>JACOVK010000024.1 GCA_016177305.1 Parcubacteria group bacterium
CGCCTATAACGTAGAAATAACCGATTATCACTAATACTATGACCAAAAAAAATCCGCCAATCCACCCCGGGGAAATTCTCCTGGAAGAGTTCATCAAGCCGCTAAAGATTACCCAGTACCGGCTGGCAAAGGACATCAACGTACCCGCGCGGCGCATCAACGAAATTGTTCACGGAGAACGCGCAGTGACCACTGATACCGCGTTGAGGCTCGCGCACTACTTCGGAGTGTCTCCTGAATTCTGGCTCAATCTCCAAACACACTACGAGCTGGAGGCGCAGTCAGACCAACTCGCGCGCCGCATCAGCCAAGAAGTCAAAGTGCTGCAAGCGGCCTAATGACGGAAACAGCTGATTCTTGTATACTAACCGCATGAAAAAACAGCAGGCCATACGGAAAGCGATTATCCCGGTAGCCGGGTTTGGCACGCGGTTTCTGCCCGCAACCAAAGCCCAGCCAAAGGAAATGCTCACCTTGGTTGATAAGCCGGTCATCCAGTACATCGTGGAAGAGGCTGTGGCTTCAGGCATCACGGATATTATCCTCATAACCGGCCAGAACAAGCGCGCCATTGAGGACCACTTTGACCGCAATTTTGAGCTTGAGTACCGCCTCAAGCAGAAAGGGAAGTTAGAAGCCCTGGACGAGATGGAGCGCATCACCAACCTCGCGAACTTCTACTACGTGCGCCAAAAGACCCCGCTCGGAGACGGGCACGCCGTTCTGCAGGCAAAAGACCTGGTTGCGCCGGATGAGCCGGTTGCCGTGCTCTTCGGCGACGACATTGTGGTAAGCAAAACCCCGGCGCTGGCACAGCTCATCAGGGTGTACGAAAAATACCAAGACGTGGTCCTGGCCGTTGACCGCGTGCCCAAGAGCGAAGTGGCAAGCTACGGCATTATTGACATTGCATCAAGCAGCGGAAAAACGCACGAGGTGCGGGATTTCGTTGAAAAGCCGAGCCCCAAAAACGCCCCTTCCAACCTCGCGTGGATCGGCAAGTGCATCATCACGCATGAAATCTTTGGCATCCTCTCCACGATGAAGAGCGGCAAGAGCGGGGAAATCCGCCTGGCGGACGCATTCAGCATCCTGCTTAAAAAACGCCCGCTCTACGCCTGCGAACTGGAAGGCCAACGTTTTGACTGCGGATCAAAACTCGGGTTCCTCAAGGCAACCGTCGCGTTCGGCCTCGCGCATCAAGAGCTCAAGCGAGACTTCGCAAAATACCTAAAAAGTATTAGAATAAAGTAGAGCATGGCAAAAATAAAAACAACCAAACTCCTCGCCCTTCTCTTTATGCTCCCGCTCTTGGGTTTGGGATGCAAAGGAGGGGGCAGCGCCACATCAAAAGAATCCCTGGAACCCGTAACCCTCAAGTACTGGCAGGTATTCAACGAACCCAGCGACTTTACGGACACCATTGCCGCGTTCAAGCGCACTTACCCGCACATCAACGTGACCGTGCGCAAGCTCCGGCTTGATGAGTACGAAGATGCAATCGTGCGCGCCCTCGCCGAAGGAAACGGGCCGGACATCATCTCCGTGCAAACCGCCTGGCTCAAGCACTACCAAAACCTGCTCGCGGTAATGCCCGCGAGCGTAACCTTGCCCGCGACCGTGGTTGACGGCAACAAAACCGCGGTGGCGCTCTCCACGGTCAAGCTGCCGAGCTCCCAGGACCTGCGCACCGCGTTTGTGGATACCGTTGCTCCGGACGTTACGTTGAATACCCAAATATACGGGCTGCCCTTGAGCGTGGACACGCTCGGCCTCTACTACAACCGGCAGCTCTTAAACCAAGCCGGCGTTACCAGCCCTCCCCGAACCTGGGAAGAATTCAAAAACGCGGTCAAGCTCTTAACCACGCAGGACCGGAACGGGAACATCGTGCAAGCGGGCGCAGCCTTGGGCGGCAGCCGCAACATCAACCGCGCGCCCGACATTCTCGCGGTACTCATGATGCAGAACGGCACGGAAATGGCCAAAAACGGCAAGGCCGCCTTCAACCAAATTCCTGCGAACCTCAAAGACGCTTCAGTCGTGCCCGGCAGGGATGCCCTGCGCTTTTACACGGACTTTGCCTCCCCCGCGAAAGAGGTGTACACCTGGAACGAAAATTTGCCCGAATCCTTGGATGCGTTCGCAAACCAGCAGGCTGCATTCTTTTTCGGGTACTCGTACCACCTCCCGCTCATCCGCAGCTTAGCCCCGGGCATTGACCTCGGCATCACCAAGCTCCCGCAAATCGCGGCAGGCGGCAAGCAGGTAAACTTTGCCAACTACTGGCTTGAGGGCGTCACCAAACAATCGGCTCATCCGAGCGAAGCCTGGGGCTTTATCCAGTTCGCAACTTCAGAACCGGGCGCAGGCACATTCCTGCAAAAATCCGGCAAGCCAACCGCGCTTCGGGCATTGATCTCTTCGCAGCGCGGCAATGAGATGCTCGCTCCGTTTGCGGACCAGCTCTTAACGGCGCAAACCTGGTACCACGGCGCTGATGCGGCAGCCATGGAAGAGGCTATGCGCGCCGCCATAGAGCAGGTCGCATCAGGCGGCAAAGAGCCGGACGCAGCCATTGACGAAGCGGTCCGGAACATCAATCTCACGTACTGACATGAATCGTTTTTCCGCCATCGCACTGATGCTCCTCTCGTTCGTTCCCCAAACCGCGCACGCCGAGTTTTTGCGCGCGTGCACGGTTTCCGGCAACTGCGGGGTGTGCGATATCGCGGCAACCGCCGTAACCTTGGGCAAATGGCTCATCACCGGATCCGCGGCCCTGGCGCTCGTGGTGATTGTGTGGGCCTCAACCGTATTTGCCACGTCCGCCGGAAACCCGGAAAAAATCCAGGAAGCCAAAAAGCAAATCCTCGGAGCGGTCTTTGGCGTTGGCATTGTGTTCGCCGCGTTCTACCTGGTGCTCTGGATTGTCATGGCGTTCGCGAATCCTTCCAGCCAGTTCAGGTACTCGGAAGACCCCGCAGCGGGAAAAAAGGTAACGGATGCTGCCGGGTTGCGGGGTTTCCTCGGAGGAGCGGCATGGTGGGACCTGTGCAGTGAGGCGGATTTGCGGACCAACAGCGACAACCCGGGATCCGTGAAGAACGAAACCGCTGACTGCAAATTCTGGGGGGACGACACCTCCTGCAGCGACAAGAGCAACAAGGTCTGCTGTTCCGGTGTTTGCCAGGACGCACCGTGCGTGCCAAGCGCGGGCGTGGCGGCGCCGACCCGAATTCCGGCAGCACCCGGAGTTCCAGGAGCCGCAGGGGACGAAGCCGCAACCCGCAGCCAACTCGGAACTATAGAAATCAACAAAAGCCCGTGTCCGGACATTAATACCTCACTTAACTGCACCTCGGTCGCCGGACTATCGCAGAGCACGATCAATAAACTGATTGAGGCTGATGGCATATGCGGTGGGTGCATCATTATTACCGGAGGGACAGAGCGAGGCCCCCATGCCGAGAACACCACGCACGGCAGGCCAAATGTGGTTGATATCGGCAACAGCCAAGACGCGCGGACTGCCCTGGAACAGATGGGGCTCGTGCGCATGACCTCGTTTCAAAGCGGCTACGCAATGGGCTCCAACTGGTTCATCTGCGATACCGCCGGCCAGGCCGTAAGCTGCAGTACCGCGAGCCACTTGCACGTAGAATTTTAACTAACCCGAACTATGTTCAAAAAACTATTCTTTACAATGCTCGGGCTCCTGGCCCCGCTCTCATCCGCGCTGGCCGCAGAGCCGGGAGGGGCAAGCCTGAACCCTTTGGGGAATATACCCGGCCCCCAGGAGCTCTACGGCAGGCTGCTGCGCTTTTTGCTCGGGTTTGTTGGAGTCGGAGCGCTCGTATTCTTCATCATCGGCGGCATTATCCTCCTGATGTCCCAGGGCAACCCGGAAAAGGTGAAAACCGGTAAAGACACCTTGGTGTGGGCCATCATCGGGCTGTTTGTGGCTTTTACGAGCTACATCATCCTGCGGTTTGTACTGGAAATCATCATCACCCCGACTTCCTAGTTATCAACAGAGTAACTTTGCGAAAAAGACTCAAGTATTGTATAATTCACGCATCACAAACCAATCATTAAACTTTGATACTATGATGAAGCGAACAAACATCAACCTGGCGTGGAAAACGATTTTGAGCGGGCTGTTTTCCGCAAGCTTCCTGGCGCTAGGGCTTTTACCAGCCGCAGTAAGCGCCGTGGCAGAAAACGGGGCATGCGATATTTCGGTTGCCACCCAAGCGTGCGATTCCGGGCTTCTCTGCGATACTTCCCAGGGCACTGCTGCCGCCACGGTCACGGACGGGAAATGCGTTGACCCCAATCCGCAAAAATCAAGCTACGGCTTGACTGACTTCACGGATGTGGGGCTCGGCCAGACCCAGGACCTCAAGGGCTCAATCGCGAACATCATCAACATTATCCTGGGATTCCTCGGGATTGTGGCGGTAATCATCATCCTGGCCGGCGGATTCAAGTGGATGACAGCCGGAGGCAACGAGGACAAGGTCGGTGAATCGCGGCAGATGATCATCCAGGGCATCATCGGCTTGGTGGTGGTATTTGCGGCCTGGGCAATCGCGAGCTTCGTGGTCTCCAACCTCCAGTCAGCCACAGCCTAACCGCCTGCTCCTCTCTCTTGGCTATGCACAGCCCCCGCTGATTTGGCGGGGGCTGTTTGTTGCGTTCAAATCCGGTTTTTGGTATACTATATGCGCATCTATCATTATCATAACTCAATAATCTATGCTTAAGACTCTATACTCAAAAGCCGCTTCCCTGCTTATCGTTGGAATGATGGCAATCGCGCTTGTTGTCCCGGCCGCGGTTGGTGCCCAAGATCCTTTTGGCCTCGGTGATGCGGACAACATCAATGTTGGCACCTCAACGAACCTGAAACAGGACATTGCGGATATAGTGAACATCCTGCTCGGGTTCCTGGGGATCCTTGCGGTTGTCATTATCCTTTATGCTGGTTTTAAATGGATGACTGCAAGCGGCAACGAGGAGCAGGTAGGCGAGGCCCGAAAAATGCTTTTGCAGGCAGTTATTGGCCTGGTGATTATCATGGCAGCCTGGGTAATCACGAACTTTGTCGTGCAAAATATCGGCGGCGCAGTTGGACAGCCCGCAACAGTTGAAACCCAATAACAACAGACGCTGTTTGTCGCTTATGACCGCACGCCGCATCTTTGCAAGCCTGTTCCTGTTTTTGGGGCTGGCCGGAGTTCTGGCAAGCCCTTGGTCCGCGTTTGCCCAGCGCAGCCAGGC
>JACOVK010000025.1 GCA_016177305.1 Parcubacteria group bacterium
ATCACCACCACCCAGTAAAACGTATTTTGAAACCTTGTTCCTCGGCTTATAGTAGTGGTACACGCATATCTTGTTCGCGCCGGTTGATTCGCCGACAAGGTAGAACGTGCGAAACCCTTGTTTCCGCAAAAAACCGATGGCGCCGTCAATGTCTGGTATGCAGTCTTTAATCTTTTCGTATGCCATGCCAAACCGCTTTTTGATGGTGCGCCCTTGTTTGACGACGTTGAGACGTTTGACGTAGTGCGCGCCGCGATTGTTGAAGAGCATCAAAGAAATACCTTTACGGCTCAACGCGTTCACCAGTTCATCCTGCCGGTCATCGTAGTAAAACACCGAAGAGCTGCCGTTGCCGTGCAAATGAATGGCGACTTCTCTGCTGCGCTTCGCTTTATATAGAAGCCCGGGTAGTGTTAATCCGTCCGCGGTTTTCATTTGGACGAGAACAGGTTTGAGCATACGCACCTAGGTTTGCTTGCCGCTTTTCCCAAACACCAACGCGAGCGCCGCAAGGCCCAGGCTTAGGTCCCTGAACACAATGTCCCAGGCAGAGAGGTTAAAGAATACAATACTGAACAGGGCGAGCGCCGCAACCAAGCCCGACCAAACCTGCGCTTTTCCCGAGAGCAGCCACAAGGCCAGAATGACTTCAGCCACCCCGTGGATTTTGAGGAACGTGGCAACCGGAACAATCGCCTGCACAAAGGCCGGCACGAACCCTGTCCACAGGTCTGGGTTAGTAAATGACGAGATGCCTACGTACGCAAAGCTTGCCGCGAGCGCAAGACGAACGAGAAACATATGTGTTATGTTTGTCGGCTCGCTGTTTTTGCGGCATCATGCAAGCGAGCGGGCACGGTCCCGGCTATGCCGGGGAGCGAGCTTGCATGCTGAGCGAGGCTACTCGCCGGGCAGCCGAGCATACGCACAAAACAGCGAGCCGACAAACTATAGATTATTCCTCAACAATCAACTTTCCCTCCATGCCGAGCTGGCGGTGCGAGCCAACAGAGCAATAGAACGGAAACTCACCAGCTTTATCCGCCGTAAAAACAACAACAGACGAATCGCCGGTGTTCACGCGCTCGGTGCGGGCGTCAAACGCGTCAACGGTCCAATCGTGGAACCCGTCGGTGCTCGTAAAGGTCAGCTTCACGGTGTCTCCCTTCTTCACGCGGAGGTTCGGGTCCGAAAAGGCGAAGCTGTGCCCGGTAATCGTAAACTCTTTGGTCTGCCCTTCGGGCGCATCAACCTCAAAACCTTGCCCACCGTCTATCACGGTTCCGCTTGGGACTTCCCCTTCCGCGGCATTGCCGCCCGTGTCCCCATCGCCAAATTGCGCTTCACCAAACTCTGCTTCACCAAATCGTGCAGGCTGCTCTTCCGCGGTCTGCTCCTGCCGGTCCGTATCCGCACCGCCAAATCCCCCACGCGCGTACACGAGAACCGCGGCCACAATAATAATCACCACCACCACCGCGATAGCGGTTTTTACTCCTCCTCTTCCCTCCTCCGCACCCGCCTCCTGGGGCGCACTCTGCATGTCTTGTTCCTCTGGCATACGCGTACTCCCTTACTCGTTAGTGGTAAATAATTTGTTGACGTATTCCCAATTGACGACACTCCACCACTGCTCAACATACTCGGGACGCTTGTTCTGGTAGCGCAGATAGTATGCATGCTCCCACACGTCAAGCCCGAGAATCGGGAAAGCACCTTCCATGAGCGGATTATCCTGGTTCGGGGTGGATGAAACCACAAGCTTCCCATTGTTGACGGAGAGCCATGCCCAGCCGCTGCCAAACCGGGTAAGCGCGGCCGCGGTGAACTGACGTCGGAACGAGTCAAACGAGCCGAACGCTTGGGTAATGGCACCCGCGAGCTGACCAACCGGCTCTCCCCCGCCGCCCGGGCCCATTATCTGCCAGAACAGTGAGTGGTTGTAGTGGCCGCCTCCGTTGTTGCGGACCGAGCTTCTGATTTCTTCAGGAACGCTTTCCAAGTCACCAAGAATGTCATCAAGCGGCCTGCCGACCAGACTGGTTTGACCTTCCAGCGCGGCATTGAGCTTGTCCACGTACCCCTGGTGGTGCTTGGTATAGTGGATCTCCATGGTAGGCGCGTCAATCGCCGCTTCCAAAGCATCATACCCATACCCAAGTTTTGGAAGCTCAAATTGGCTATTACTGTTCGGTGAAATCCGCATAGAACGTGATGCCTAATGCTAGGTTTGTGTATTGTATCATAGCTCCCAAAAACCGCCAAATAAGTTGCACAATGGCAAAGAATGTGGTACTTTGATGCTGCTGATGCACGGGATGTTGCGTTGAAAAAACGACCTGCGCTGACGCGCCGGGCTGTGGCGCAGTTGGTAGCGCGCAAGGCTGGGGGTCTTGAGGTCGCGGGTTCGAGCCCCGCCAGCCCGACCAAAAAATCCACCTATCTGGGTGGGTTTTTTGTTGCGCGTGTCGGTACGGCGCACTGCTCCAGGTTTTGAACGCGCAGGCTAAGAAGCCTGATTGAAAAAAGCAGTGCCACAATGCCGATTGCGCCAAACTCAAGCCCGCCAAACGGCAGCACCCCCAAAAAGGATGCAACAGCGCCAAAGCCGAAAATTGAAGACAGGATGATTGAACCGCACGCCGTGCACCCGATGCCCACGAGCCCGACCATGGTTCCGGCGATGCCCACACCCATGCCCCGCTGCGTACGAATCCGCCACTTTAGGTAGTACGCAAGCATGGCAATGTTGGCTGCCGAGAGGATGATGACCGCCAACGCGATGAACGCACTCGTGCGCGTTTCATTGGCCGCGAAAAACTGCGGGCTCTTCCACACCAGCCTCCAGAATGAAATGGTCTCGGACGAGAGCGCAAAGCCGAGCAGCTCGCGGTTCGGCAGCCACACCACGAATAAAAACAATCCCAGTGCAACGAATGCAGCGAGTGCGGCATAGCGCCAGCGCGAGAATACGATGATGATCCCGCGTATCATACCAGGGGCGCGCGCTTGAGGAGCAGCGCGTTACCGGCCACAATCACCGTGCTTGCGGACATGAACACCGCCGCGAGCGCGGGCTCAAGGATGATGCCCCACGCGTAGAGCGCGCCAGCCGCAAGCGGCAGGGCAACGACGTTGTAGCCGGTCGCCCAGAAAAGGTTCTGGATCATCTTTGTGTACGTCATCTTGGACAGCCTGATTATTTTGACAATATCCCGCGGATCGTCCCGGACCAGAATGATGCCGGCCGATTCAATGGCCACATTGGTTCCCGCGCCGATGGCACTTCCGAGATCCGCCTGCGTCAGGGCTGGAGCGTCGTGGATGCCGTCGCCAACCATCGCTACTCTCAAACCGCGTGATTGGAGTTCTTTGACCTTCTCTGACTTTTGATGAGGCAAA
>JACOVK010000026.1 GCA_016177305.1 Parcubacteria group bacterium
ATTGCCGCGGGAAACTTTTTTTGCTGGACGGCGCGCGCAAGCGAGGAAAGCGGCGCGAGAAGCAACTCAACCATGGGCCGCAGGATCACGGTGTGGCGCACGATGCGGCTCGGGTGCGGTATAATGGGGCGCGCATTGGGCAGTACGCCGGAAAGCCACGCGCCGTTCGCGGCCCAAAGCCGCGCGTACACTCCGCCCGCATCGTAGATCGGGTAGAAATTCGCGACCCAGTAGGCGAAATCAATGTCATTCTCGCCCATGCGCAGCTCGCGCACGTCAACATGCGCTTCATCAACAAAAAAACTTAAACAGATTTTGGGCGTAGCGCTTGCTTGTCCGGGCCTGCGGCGCAATGCGGACAGAAGCAGCAGGCAGAACAAACGTGCCCACCACACGCCTCCGGGCTTTGCGACAACCACCAGATCAATATCGCTTCCTGGGGTTGCGTTCAAAAGCGCCATGGAGTTGCATACGAGCAAAGCGCGCACAAACGGCAGATACGAAAGAAAACGGATCAACCTGAAAGATTGCTTGTATTTTTTTTCCGCGGCAAGAAAACGCCCATGCCGGACATCTCGGACATGCTCGCGCCCGCGGGAATATAAAAACCCGCCCTTCCTCCGGACCGCCTTCTCAAGCAGTACGCCCGCATCCAGCGCGCGGGAAAGCTCGCCGAGCCCGCACGGCGTGCTCCTGCGGCCGAGCAGCAGCCGCTGCAATTCAAGAACCGAGAGCGGGTACTCAAACACGTCAAAATACGCAACAGTCGCAAGAATAGATTTCTCAAGCTGGAGAGCCATGCCCCTATTCTAGCACGACCACTCCCGCTATAAAACTTTTTTCAAGTACTGCCCCGTGTAGCTTGCTTTGATTTTAGCAACGTCCCGCGGCGTGCCTGCGGCAACGAGCATGCCGCCCTGGTCCCCGCCCTCGGGCCCGAGGTCAATAATCCAGTCGCAGGATTTGATCACGTCCAGGTTGTGCTCAATGATGAGCACGGTGTTGCCCTTGTTCACCAGCGCGTTTAAGACCGCAAGCAAGCGCTCCACGTCCGCAAAGTGCAAGCCAGTGGTCGGCTCATCCAGGATGTACAGCGTGCGCCCGGTGGCGCGGCGCGAGAGCTCGGTGGCGAGCTTGATGCGCTGGGCCTCTCCGCCACTGAGCGTGGTTGCCTGCTGGCCGAGATGGATGTAGCCTAAGCCAACCTCAAAAAGCGTGTCCAGCTTGGATTTGATGATTGGAATGTTTTTGAAAAATTCGCGCGCTTCATCTACGGTCATCTCCAGCACGTCCGCGATGTTCTTCTCTTTGTAGTGGATTTCAAGAATCTCGCGGCTGTACCGCTTGCCGCGGCATTCCTCGCACTCAACGTACACGTCCGGAAGGAAATTCATCTCAATGCGCTTGACCCCGTCCCCCTCGCATGCCTCGCAGCGGCCGCCTTTTACGTTAAAGCTGAACTTGCCTGCCCGGTACCCCCTGATCTTCGCTTCCGGCAACTGCGTGAACAAATCCCGGATGGGAGTGAACAAGCCCGTGTAGGTCGCGGGGTTGGAGCGCGGGGTCCGGCCGATCGGGGACTGGTCAATGTCAATCACCTTATCAATGTGCTCCAAACCGTTGATGGCGCGGTGCTTGCCCGAGCGCTCCTTGGCGCGGTAAAAGTGCCGCAACAGTTCCTTTGCCAGAATGTCGGTCATGAGCGTTGATTTTCCGGAGCCAGACACGCCGGTAATGGAAACCAGCTTGCCCAGGGGAATGTCCACATTGATGTTCTTGAGATTGAACTCGGAAGCGCCGAGGATGGAAATCACCGCTCCGTTTCCGCGGCGAGTAGTTTTTGGAACAGCGATTGAGCGCTTGCCCGAAAGGAATTGGCCCGTAATTGATTTGGAAGATTTTTTGATTTGCGCCGGGGTCCCTTGCGCCACCACGGTTCCGCCGTGCTTGCCCGCCCCAGGCCCGATGTCAACCACCCAGTCAGCCGCGGAAATGGTTTCCTGGTCATGCTCAACCACAATCACGGTGTTGCCGAGGTCGCGCAAGGCTTTCAGTGTTTGAATCAGCCGGGCGTTGTCGCGCTGATGCAGCCCGATGGACGGCTCATCCAAAACGTACAGTACGCCCGTGAGCGCGGACCCGATCTGCGTGGCAAGCCTGATGCGCTGGGCTTCTCCGCCACTGAGCGTATGCGCGGCGCGCGAGAGCGTGAGGTAGTTCAACCCGACGTTGCGCAAAAATTCCAGGCGCGCCACCACTTCTTTGAGCACCAGTTTGGCGATCTGCATTTCTGATTGCGTCAGCCCGCCGCGGCTTGAGCCAAGCATCTTGAAATGCGCGAGCGCCTCGTCTATGGAGCTGTCCGTAACCTGGGCAATGCTCCGGCCAGCGATGGTGACCGAGAGAGCTTCGGGTTTGAGCCTTCTGCCTTGGCATACCGGGCACTGTTTGATGCGCATGTAGGATTCAATCTCCCTGCGGATGTAGTCTGAATCAGTTTCCTGGTACCTGCGGGCGAGGTTCGCGAGCACGCCCTCGTATGTTGTTTCAAATTCTTTCACTTTTCCCTCTGCTTCGGGATTGCTCACGCGGTAGAGCGTTGAACCGGTGCCGTAGAGCACGCTGTCCAGGCCTTTTTTAGGCAGATCCTTCACCGGAGTGTTGATGGAGAATCTGTTCTCTTTGGCAACCGCCTCAAGAATCCGAAAGTACCAGCCCTGGAACGCGGCAGTGCGGGACCACGGCCGAATCGCGCCTTCTGCGATTGAGAGTTTTTTATTGGGGATAACCAAATCAGGGTCAACTTCCAGTTTTGTCCCCAAACCATCGCACTCTTCGCACGCCCCGTGCGGGGAGTTGAAGGAAAAGTTGCGCGGCTCCAAAAGCGGCAAATTAATGCCGCAAGCGGCGCACGCCAGGTGCTCGGAGTACAGCGCATCTTGCCCGGAATCTACCTGGTTGACGATGACCAACCCGTCCCCGAGTTCCAATGCGGTCGCGAGTGAATCAGCCAATCGGGTGCGGTCGTCCGCGGAAGGTTTTGTTTTGACAGTCAAACGATCCACCACCACTTCAATGGTGTGTTTTTTCTGCTTATCTAAGCGCTTGTCCTGCGCTTCTTCCAAAGGAATCACTTCCCCGTCCAATCTAACGCGCGCGAACCCGGCTCTCGCAAGCTCCGCAAACACGTGCTTGTGCTCGCCTTTCTGGTCCCGAATCATTGGCGAGAGCACCATGATGCGGGTAGCGTCCGAGAGCTTCTGGATTTGGTTAATGATCTGTTGCTTGGTCTGTTTAGTGATGACCTTTCCGCACTGCGGGCAGTGGGGCGTGCCCACTCTCGCGTACAGCACGCGGAGGTAGTCATAGACTTCCGTGACCGTGCCCACGGTAGAGCGCGGGTTGTGGGACGCTGATTTCTGGTCAATGGAAATGGCCGGGGAGAGCCCGTCTATGCGCTCCACGTCCGGCTTGTCCATCAAACCCAAAAACTGCCGCGCGTACGCGGACAAAGATTCAACGTACCGGCGCTGGCCTTCCGCGTAAATCGTATCAAATGCGAGGGATGATTTTCCGCTTCCCGACAAACCGGTTATCACCACCAGCTTGTTGCGTGGAATGTCCAGGGAAATATTTTTTAAATTGTGCACGGCTGCGCCTTTGACGGAGATGACGCCTTCCCTGTTCTTGTAGCCGCGGCCAGTGGTAATTTTTTTTGGCATACCTCACATGTATCCCTCCCCCTTACCAATACGGGGGAGGCTAAAAGGGGGTTCAAAATCAATACCGCACAGTATACATGAATTTGACGATTGAATCAAGCACTTAAACCATGTACTATACCAGCATGCCTGAAATTATTGAAAAACAGCTCAAAACCCTGCCCCTTTCCCCTGGGGTGTATTTCTTTAAGGATGGCAAG
>JACOVK010000029.1 GCA_016177305.1 Parcubacteria group bacterium
ATCCGCAACTCCGCGGCGCATCAAAGAGAACTGGGAAGCGCAAAATTTTGAACTTTCCGAAGAGGATGTGGCGAAGATAGACGCAATCGGCGGCGCGAACCGCGTGGTTGACGGCACCGTGAGCACCTTCACTGATTTTGACTACTAAAACCTCCCCATCAAACGGCTCATACCTAGTATGGGTCGAACGAAGGGTTGCCAAGGTGCTGCCTTACTGAACCGCTATATTTTTTCGTAAGGATAGAGGCGCCAGCTTCTTCCCACCTTTCGCGCCTCTACAATCCGCTTTTTGTTCCGAATGCGCGCAACGAGCGACCTGCTTATGCGGTTGAAGTCTGCATCTTTGCCGTCAGTCATTACGACATAGCCTTTGTTGGGAATTTTCATCAGTACATCAAGATGCCTTGATGTGTACCCATCAAAATCATGCATAAGCCGAATATTCTTTTTGATGAATTTTTCACTCATACTGTCTACTATTATTGCGACGTGCGGAGATAGTTCGCTTTTATCTCCTTAAAATGATCCTCAATATATTCTTTTGCCTGATTAAAGCTTGTATAATCGTCTGTATATAATTTTACCCGATACTCTCTCTTGTGTAAATAGTAGGTATGCCGGTGCGGGTACCCATGCCAGTTATCAACCCTCATAATCTCTTTCCATTCTGAATCTATCACGGCAAAGTACTGCACGACAAATTTTATTATTTTTCCGCGTTCGGTGATGAGCTGAACCCGTAACTCATCAATATTGGTTAATGGTATAGTGTATTTTCTTTCCGGCATTTTTGTGTTTGCATGTGCATATCGTGCTTTTAGTATACCACAAAAAAAGAAACCCCCGCCGGACCATACAGCCGTCCGGCGGGGATGAGCGAGGCGGGCGCGGTTCAGCGCGCCGGGGCTTGGGCAGCCTCCGTGCCTGCCTGCACTTCCCGAAGGATCGCACATACCATCTCTTCGGCGATCTCCCTCTCGTTGCCCCGCGGATGCTTGGGAAGCTCGGAAAAGACAACGCCTACAAGGAGCCCGCTGAAAACCTCCGAACCCACGAGCTCACAAGCGGCACGGAGGCTGTGTATGCCGGCCTGGCTCACCAGACTGGCAGCCTCAAACAGCTGATGAACATCCACTGCGTCTTCGGAAGCCACAGGAAACCTCCTGGCTTGAGGGAACAGAAAATCAGCCTACCCCTTGAGCGAAGGGTTGTCAAGGTGCCGCCTTGTTAGGCTTGGATCTTCTTCTGACCTGCCATATAGTCCCGCAGGACTTTGGGGATTGCAATGGAACCGTCCTTCTGCTGGTAGTTTTCCATGATCGCAATCATGGTGCGCCCCAGGGCGCAGACGGTGTTGTTGAGCGTGTGCACGAATTTTGATTCGCCGCCATCGCGGTACTTGATGTTCAAGCGGCGGGCCTGGAAATCCGTGTCATTACTGCAGGACGCAAGCTCGCGGTACGCATTCTGGCTCGGAAACCAGCCCTCTATATCATACTTCTTGGCATTGGGCGCGCCAATGTCCCCGGAGCACATATTGAGCACGTGGTATGGAATCTTTAGTGATTGCCAAAACTCTTCGCTAATGGCGAGCATTTCCTCGTGCATGTCCCATGACTGGCCTTCGGCGCAGAACACAAACATCTCCACCTTATCAAACTGGTGGCCGCGGATAATGCCGGTCGTGTCCTTGCCATAGGTGCCGGCCTCCCTGCGGAAGCAGGAGGAGAATGCAAAGTACTTGAGCGGCCCGCGGGCCAGGCTTATGGTCTCACCCGCGTGGTACGAGGCAAGCGGCACCTCGGCCGTGCCGATCAAGTACAGATCATCTTCATCCGCGTTGACCTTGTAGATTTCATTTTTCTCGGCCGGGAAAAAGCCGGTTCCGAACAGGGCATGCTCGCGCACGAGCATGGGGGGCAGCATGGGCGTGAATCCTTTGGCCCGCATGAAGTGAGCGCTGTACTGGATAAGCGCAAACTCAAGCATGACCAGATCGTTTTTCAAGTACCAGAACCGGGCGCCGGACACTTTAGCGCCCCGCTCCGTGTCAATCAAATCCAGGGACGCGCCCAATTCCGCGTGGCCTTGTATCTCAAAATCAAACTCCGGCTTTTTGCCCCATGTTTTGACTTCCTGGTTGCCGGTTTCGTCTGTGCCGACTGGAACAGACTCGTGCGTGATGTTGGGAAGCTGGATTAAGAGCTCATGCAATGATGACTCAATGGGTGCGAGTTTTTGCTCCAAAATTTTCACGGCATCGCCGAGTGCCTTTAACTTCTTGATTTCAGCGGGCAAGGGTTTTGACTTGGAGCCTGCTTTGAGCGCGGCGCGCTTTTCATCTATCTCCGTGATGATGCTGCGCCGCTTTGCGTCCAATTTCAAAATCTCATCCACTGATGCGGCGCACCTGCGGATCGTGTTGTTCTGTTTGACTTTATCCGGGTGCTCCCGGATGAATTGCATGTCCAGCATACTATATGTTTGAAACCAGCTTTGATTCTTTTGCGCCGCGCTTTTTAGCCTCAATCTTTCCTTTAGTCTTAGGGCTTATGACCAAACGCGTTGGAATGCCGATTAAATCCGCATCAGCCAGCTTTTCCGCGTTGGACGCTTCCCTGCGGTCATCCCAGAGAACCTCTTTGCCGTCTTTGGACAATTGTTCATAGACTTTTTCGGACTGCTCGTATACCTCATCATCATCACCCAAACTGACCAGGTGATAGGCAAAAGGCGCAACTTCTTGGGGCCAGATGATGCCATGCTCGTCATGGTGCACTTCCACGATCGCGCCCATTAAGCGGGAAATGCCGATTCCGTAACAGCCGATGATAACCTCTTTTGATTTCCCGCTTTCATCCGTAAACTTGAGGCCGAAATCTTTGGAAAACTTGGCGCCCAAATCAAAAATGTTTCCCACTTCAATGGTTTTGAGCTCTTTGACGGGTGTGCCGCAGTGAGGGCACGCATCCCCTGCCCTGACTTTTGCGATTTCCTTGTTTTGCGCAAAACCGCATGCGCACGCAAAAATCACATCTTCCCCGTTCTCGGTTGCAACCTGGAACTCGTGCGAGTACTCTTTGGTGAACGAACCGCCGCTTGCCTCGGCAATGATCGCATCCAAGCCGCAGCGCTTGAAGACTTTTGTGTATGCGCCTTTCGCCTTTTCGTAGTATGACTTGAGATCTTCGGCAGACGCGTGGAAGCTGTACAAATCTTTCATTAAAAATTCGCGGCCGCGCAACAGGCCGGCCTTTGCACGCAACTCATCCCTAAACTTGGTCTGAATCTGGTACCAGGCGCGCGGCAAATCGCGGTACGAGCTGATGTGCTTTTTCGCGAGCGGCACAATCACCTCTTCGTGCGTAGGGCCCAAGGCATACTCCGACTCGGTCCGCGATTTCACTTTGAAGAGCACATCCATGCTGTCCCACCGGCCGGTCTTCTGCCAGTTCTCTTTGGGATGCAAAGCCGGCAGAAAAATTTCCTGGCCGCCGATAGCGCCCATTTCCTCGCGCACCATATCGCTGATGCGATTCAGCACGCGCCATCCCAGGGGCAGATACGAGTACACCCCGGCCATGAGCTGGTCCGCAAATCCCGCGCGCACCAAAAGATCGTGGTTGGCGCTCGTTGCGCTCCCCTCGCTTGTTTTGCTGGTTTTTCCAAACAGTTCCGACTGCCGCATACACACCTATTAACGACGTAAGGCGAGCGAAATTGAGAAAGTACTCTTTCTCAATTTCCGAGCCGAGGAGCTAATATGTACTCATATTCTACCACGCGCCCGCTAAAAATCAATTGATGCCGAGCAAATCCCGAATTCCTTTATGGCCAACCATGTCCCGGTACCCCATGTCATAGGTTGTGCGCACCCCGCTCCTTGAGCTTGTGAGCGTGGAGACCGGAATTCCCCCGCTCGGTTCCAGCAGCTCAACACGCACGCCGAGAGGCACGCGGAAGTGTTTGAGCTCCTCCCATTGCTCGCGGTAGCGCTCCCGAAAAACGCGGGGCCGCAAACGCGTCCACACCGCCATTGCCAGGCTCGCCTCCAGCCGGGGCACGGAATTGTTGATGGCGATGATTCTTGTCGCGCCCCTGCGCACCGCCTCGCGGACGTGCGCGCGCAAGTTAGCGGAAAGCTCGGAATCGCAGTACCGCCTGCCGTCAATGGGTATGAGCCGGTTGAACGCAATGGGCATGGCCTTGCTCGCGCGCAAAAATTCAAAAATCTCCCGCTTGTCCTCGCGTTCCTTGTCCGAGAAATACGTAAGGTCTCCGGTGTCCGCGTCAGTCGCCGCTATCAGCAGCGTAATCGGAGAGGCAAGCATGGCATCCACATCAATGTGGTTCTTTACCTTGAAGATGATGTCAATGAGGTAATCCACGTCAATGATTTTCCACAGCCGGAACCGGTTTATGAACTTCCGGGTGGAGAGCAAATCAAGCCACACGCCGGCAATGTTCGTGTACTGCTTGGATGCGTAGTACGCGAATGTTCCCGCTGATCCCGATCCGGCAATCAAAAAATCGGGCGTGGTGAACCGGTGCTCTTTCGCCAGCGCCACCATGGCGCCGGCTGCGTAGCTGCAGGACATGCCGCCTCCGGAAGCAATCACCGCAATAGGCTCTCGGTGTGAATGATTCTCTGTCATAAACAAAAAGCACAAGCCGCACACCCACGCGTCCGCGCCGCGGCTACATAGCCAAGTGCGAAACCATTTCCACCAAGCGGTTTGCGTACCCCCACTCGTTATCGTACCACGCGAGCACCTTGAGCAGATTTCCGCCGACCACGCGCGTAAACCCAAGATCCACAATCGCGGAGTGCGGGTTGCCGATGATGTCCGAGGAAACCAGGGGCTCGTCCGTTACGGCCACGATGTTCTGGTAGGGATATTTCTGCGCCTGCTCGCGGAAGAGCGCGTTCACCGCGGAAACGGTCGTGTCCTTTTTGAGCACGAACGTAAAATCCGAGAGCGATCCGTCCAGAATGGGCACGCGCAGGGCAATGGCGTCAAACTTCTCGGAGAGCGCGGGAATGGTTTTGGCGGTCGCGATTGCCGCGCCCGTTGTGGTGGGAATGATGTTGTGGCCGGCTGCCCGGGCGCGGCGGAAATCCTTGCTGGGCCCGTCCACCAGGTTCTGGGTTGAGGTGACCGAGTGGACCGTGGTCACCATCCCCTTTTCTATGCCGTACGCGTCCTGGATGATTTTGGCAACCGGCGCAATGCAGTTCGTGGTGCAAGACGCGTTGGAGACAATCTCATGCTTCACCCCTTGGAGCGTGTTCACGCCAATGACCGCGGTGGCGGTTTCATCGTCTTTTGCCGGGGCGCTGATGATGACGCGCTTGGCTCCGGCTTTGAGGTGCGCTTTTGCCAGTTCCTGGGTCGTAAAAAATCCGGTTGACTCAATCACCGCATCAACCGAGAGCTCTTTCCAGGGAAGTTTTTGGGGCTCCTTTTGCGCGAACACCGGAACTACCGCATCCCCGATTTTCAGGCTGCCCTGGCAATCGTTTGATCGGATCGGCTTGTCCGCGGTTGCCGCAACCGCCTTCTTGTAGGTTCCGTACACCGTATCGTACTTCAGGAGGTATGCGAGCATTGCGGGGGAAACCAGGTCATTCACCGCGACCAGCTCCAGGTCCTTTTTCTCAAGCGCAATCTTGGCGGCGGCCCTGCCGATCCTGCCGAACCCGTTGATGGCAATCCGGCGTTTTGGTTTTGTTTTTTCGTGCTCCATGGCCCTAGTATACCACGTTTACGGCTGCGTGACGAGCGTTCCAACCTCCTTGCCCGCAAGGATCTCGGCCACGGCCCCGGGCTTGTACCTGAATACGATCACCGGCAGCTTGTTATCCATGCACAGGCTGAACGCCGTGGAATCCATGACTCGCAACCGCTTGGTGAGCGCGGTGCGGAAACTCACCTGTTTGAGTTTTTTTGATTTTGAGCCCAAGCGGCGCGGATCTCCGGTGTACACGCCGTCCACGGACGTGGTTGCCTTGAGCAGGACCTCGGCATCCACCTCCAGGGCGCGCAATGCCGCGGCCGTATCCGTGGTAAAGTACGGGTTGCCGGTTCCTGCCGCGAAAATCACGATTTTTCCGTCTGCGAGGTGGCTCCTCGCCTGGCGGCGGATGTAGTCTTCGGCAACTTCTTTCATGGAAATCGCGGAGAGCACGCGGCAGTGCGCGCCAAAGCGCTCCACCTCGGCCTGCAGGGCAATGGCGTTCATGATGGTTGCGGTCATTCCCATGTAGTCGGCCGTGGCGCGGTCAATGGAGTCCCGGGGGATGCTGCGGCCGCGGAAAATGTTTCCCCCGCCAACCACCACCCCCAATTCGCAGCCGCTCTTCGCAAGCGCGGCGAGATCGTTTGCAATGGTGCGCGCAACGTTAAAATCAATGCCAAACTTCTGCTTGCCCGCGAGCAGCTCTCCTGAAAGTTTGAGCAGGATGCGCTGGTACTTTGGTTTCTTCATTACATTTCCATTCGGGAAAATCCGGCAATCTCAATCTTCTCGCCGATCTTTGCGCTTGCCGCTTCCACGAGGCCGCGGATGGTTTTTGAGCTGTCCTTGATAAACGCCTGGTTCAAGAGCATGTCTGCTTCGGCTGTGCCGAGAAGCGCATCCGCCTCGCTCACGCATGCGGGGTTGGTTGCCGCAATGTGCATGGCAATATCATGCGCGAGCGCTTGGAATTCGGCGTTGCGCGCCACAAAATCCGTCTCGCACGCGAGTTTGACCATGCCGGCGATCTTGCCGTTTTGGTGCACGTATGATCCGATCCAGCCTTCGCCTGCAGTGCGCTCGGCGCGCTTGGCCGCAATTGCCTTGCCCTTCTTCGCGAGTTCGGCTAATGCGGCTGCTTCGTCTCCGCCGGAAGCTTCCAGCGCCTCTTTGATGTCCATGATTCCGGCGCCGGTCTGGTTTCTGATTTTGAGGATGAGGTCTTTCATGCCATTATGCTGCTGCGCCAGCTTTTTCTTTCCCCGCAAGCACCGCGTCCGCGATGACGCCGGTGATGAGCTCAATGGATTTGAGCGCGTCATCGTTCGCGGGAATGGGGTACGTGATTTTTGAGGGGTCCACGTTTGAGTCCGAGAGCGCCACGACCGGAACCTGGAGCTTGCGCGCTTCCGCGAGCGCGGTTTTGTCGTACTTGGGATCCACAATGAACACCGCCCCCGGCTTGCCGCTCGTCAAACTGCGGATGCCGCCGATGTCTTGGTTCAGTTTAGCATACTCTTGGCTAAATTCCAGCTGCTCGTACTTGGTGTACTTGGCGAGCCGGCCGCTGCCCGTATCGTCCTCGTACTTTTTCATGCGCTTCTGCATGTTGGAGATGGCTGCCCAGTTCGTGAGCATGCCCCCGATCCACCGGTTCACCACGTACGGGCTCCCTGCCCGTTCGGCCTGCGCTTTTGTGATTTTTCGCGCCAAGGGCTTGACGCCGACGAACAGCACGGGCTTGCCCTCGCTTGCGAGCTTGGAAACGAATGCAGCGGCCGCGGCGAGCTTTTCGCGGGTGGCTGCCACGTCAATCACGTGGATTTCACCGCGCTTGCCAAACAAAAACGGCTTGGCTTTGGGGTGCCAGCGCGCTGTGGTATGCCCGTAGTGCGCCCCTGCTTCCAAAAGCGCGTCTATGGACGGAATGTTTACGTGGTCTGACATGGGTATGCTCCTTTTAGCTGCTACCGCGCGTCATGGGCGTGTTGGCCCCGTGCGTATGACGCACCAGGGAGGAAAACGCGCCTCTTCGCGGTATGATTATTAATGACAGAAAGACTATACCACGGGATAAAAAATAACGCAAGTGCCAATGCAATAAAAAAAGACCAGAGTCGTGCAGACCTCTGGTCGCGTTTCCGCTCCCGGAAACGCAGCCCCGTACTCTCTCTATTTTCTCTCGCTGGGTTTGACCCTACTGTATCGGGAGTGTGCCTTTCGCACTCCCGGGGCTGATATCACTGCAAACGCGTACTATATACAATTCACTCGTGCGAGCCTAGGTTCGGCTCAGAAGTCGCCCGAGTCGTCACCCTTGGACGGCAGTGACGGACCCCAAGTGGGGTCGTTGGACGGGCCGAAGCCGCCGAAGATAGTGCTGCCTTCGGTATCGTTGGGATGGTCAGGCTGGGGCTCTTGCTCGGGCTTCGGGGCAGGGGTTGGGGAACTTGAGTTTCCCATTGGAGTTCTCCTTTTGGGAGTGTTGTACTGCGTTGTTGTGTTGATTATGGTAAGAACAGCGAGAGAGTAGCGGCTACGACAAGCCTACCACGCACAGGTGTTTTGTCAACTTGACAGCAACGCCGTGTGACACGTATAATACACATACGCTATGTCCGGAATGTATGTCAGAAACTAACATAGACCCATTCATACTTACCTACGTAATGGCGGCATTAGTAGGACTCATAGTAAACCTCATAGGTTGGTATACGGTAAAAAGCATAAAAAAATGACCGTATGATCAATAACACGACATTGACCATCGCGTTTTTCGTGCTCATGGGCCTCAACTGGCTCGTCGTCTGGCTCATGACGAGAGATTCCGGCCCCGAAAAAAAAGAGAGCCCGCACCGTGTTGAGTGATGCGGGCCCCGTGATGCGCGAAACGCGCGCGCCGATCGGTCAGGCCGGCCGCCAGGCCGTGGCCATGTCCGGCGCCAGTTCTTCCGCCGCGCGCTGGATCGGAGTCGCGGGCGCCGCAGGATCGTCAGGGCCGGAAAGCATGAGCCCCGGAAGGCGATCTCCGAGGCTCGGCCGGAAGTACACGCCACTGGCGTTCGTTCTCCAGGAGGAGTGCCTGCAGATGTACCGCAGCTGGCTGACATGCACAACCACCACCCGCATCCCGGATGCAGTCACCACCTCAAACTCCAGGCGCTCGCGGGCTTTCCTGCGGTTCACCGCACCCATGCGCACTAACGCGTCTCGGAACGCCATATAGGCGTCCCCCACGGCATAGGCCGGGGTTTCGGGAAGATCAGCGCACCTGAACTTCGCCGTATGCTCCCAGGCATCCCGTTGGAGCCAGCGGAACTTGAGCGTTCGGATGGCTTCTTCCGGATGCTCCATCAACTCCGCAACGGTTACATCGCGCAGCGTATCGCCCTGCGTCTGCGTGGCCATGGTACGCCCCTCCTTGGTGTGATTGTGCGGGAAACTCTGATTGGCCTTGTTGAATGAGCGAAAAACGAAAAGGCCCTCCGAGCGGAGGGTCTTCTTTGGCTGCCAACTATGGCATCAACCTAAAGACTTCCACTCGGAGAGCGGCCGATAATAATTGCGATAGCAATGATTCGGCTGGAAGTCATAGTATCCACAGCATAGCATACCACCAAAAATTGTCAAAAAAAGATTCTTCTTGATTATTTATTAAAGATGCGATATAGTAAAATCTTCATAAAAACAGGCGCAAGGAGGGCGCGTATGAAGAAAACCTAGTTCTTCCACTCCACCGCAGTTCTCTAAAAGAAAGAGGAAACAGATGTCATCACCTCGTCCGCCACAGCGGCTCAAACCGTCGCCATCTCCTATCTGGCCCTGGTTCCTGGGATTGGCAGCGGTTATTGGCCTGTTCCTCTGGGCGGCCGGATTCTTTTCCTGAGACGGCCAACCACAACTCCGGACAAAGCCGGACAGGGGGTCAAGGACGCCAACGCGCTCTTGACCTCTTTTTTTAGATTCTATTGCAAAAAAAAGCAGCCATCACCCGTGATGGCTGCCACCTCCTTGAAAAACCGCCCCTCCCTCATTGGGGGCTAGTCGTACGAAACGTCGGCCCGCGCGAATGCCCCCTAGATACCCTCGTGCCCATTCTTGAACCACACCCGCGGCTCTTGGCCCTTCCGCTCCCTGACCTCCCCGATGAGGACGCAGTCCGGGTGCTCAATGGTGGTTGACGCGGGCGTGAACGACACCATCTGTATGCCCCGGTTGAATACCCTGCGCATCTCCTCTGTGGAAATGCCGCCTGTGTGCTGGATTAGGTCAAAAATCGGCGGGATCTTCCAGGCGTTTTCGTCTATCTCCACCGTACAGTGCTTGGGCAGGACCCGGGGGATGTTTCCGGGCATGCCTCCGCCCGTAATGTGCGCGTGGCCTGCGAATTCCACGCCGTGCGTGCGCAGCTCCTCTATATCCCGTATGTAGATACGGGTGCATTTCAGCAGCGCGCCGCCGAGAGACTCGCGGAGAGAGGGCTCATACCGATCAAGCCGGCGCCTGATGCGCGAGAACTCCCCATACTCGCCGCCGAACATGGCGCGCAGAACGCGCGCAGCCCATCCTTCGTACAGCCCGAACACTCTGCGCGCGAGCGAATACCCGTTTGACCCCAGGCCGTACGAGAGCCAGCCCCACACTTTCATGCCGGGCTGGATGCGCTCCATGGGATTTACGGGAAGCCCTGGATCAGGCACGCCAACCACGAACACCCCGATGTCCGCGTACCCCTTGGGCAGCCCGACGTTCGGGTGCTCCGCGGTCTCGCCTCCAACGAGCGGAATGTTGCCGAGCAACTGGCACCCGGCCATCACGCCGTCCAGAATCTTGATGTGCACCTTGGGATCAAGATGCTCAACCACAAGGTAGTCAAGTACAGCAACCGGGCGCATGCCTGCCACGTACAGATCCACTCCTGCCATGGCTACCGCGTCCCGCCCGGCGGTCAATGGCTTGTCCATCGCGAGGAGCAGCATCATCTTGGTGCCGACCCCGTCCGTGGATCCGCCAGCCTCATCGGTGCCGGGCGGGATCAGAAACAAACCCGCAAAGCCTCCAATCGTGTCCGGCAGACCGAACGTCTCGGCGCTGTGCGCGATCATATCCGCGAACTCATCGCCCGCGCTGATGCTGACCCCGGCCTGCGCGTAGGTCAAACCCTGCTCTGCCATCTGTCTCCCTTCCTCTCAAAAAAAGCGATGAAAAGACCGTCCTCCCCTGCCTCCACCCTACTACCCCCTCCCCCAAAAATCAACTGCCAAAAAGAAAGCAGCCATCGTCCGTGATGGCTGCCCCCTCCTGTATAGAACGAACTGCCCTGATGGGCCGCGCGGGCAGGCTCAAAGGGAAAAGCCGTGGTGCGCGATTCCCTGCAGGAGAAGCTTGTGGTTCCCGGAGTCCGGGAAACTCTCGTAGACGTAGTTCGCCTTGAAGGTGAGGCCCTGGTCCGGGAAAAAGGCGCACCCGAGCACAAGCCGCTCTCCGTACCGCAGCTCCTCAAACCGCCCCACGAGCCGTATGCCTCCGCCTTGTTCGGGCGTCCGATGCCGGACGTCGCGCTCCGCGAGCGCGTACCACTGGCTCATGCGGCCAACGCGCAAGAGCTCAAACGCGTACAAGCTCCGCCCGGATTCCCGTGTGAACTCCACGGCCCAAAGATTGCGGTCCCGCGTGGTAAAGCGGTAGCTCGCGCCCGCGATGAGCCCATAGGGCAGGGGCCGGCGCAACTGGAAATAGAGATGCCGGTGCGTATTGTTGCGCTCCCCGGTATAGCCGCCTTTCCGCTCTCCGGCAAACAGAGCGGCCGCCGCCTGGAATTGGCGGACCGGCACGAATGCGGCTTTCACGCCGTTGTCCCGCGCCACCAGCGAATCCGAAATCCCGGAGTACCGGACCGTGCCGACCTGGAACGGGTTCAACGTGGACCACTCCCGGCCGAACGGCGGGATAAAATACCCGGCCGTGAATTCGGAAAGCCAGAGTGCAAGCCAGTGCGTCTTCTGTTTGGGCTTCCAATGGAACCGGAAGTCATGCAAGCGCTCATCCTTATCGCGGTCATCCACCTTGGATACAACAACCAAGTGCGCCCGCTTGTTAATCCGCGAATCAACGATTGTCCATGCGTTGAGCGGCTTGAGATCCCCGAACTCGCTGTCTTCGCCGTAGGTGTCCTCATTCACATAGGAGCCGAATAGGCTCACGGACGTGGGTGGAACTGCGGCGCGGGCCGCGGAAGCAGCCATCACGAACGCTATGGCTAGGGCGAACATCTGCACAGTGCGCCTCGCTTTCTATTTGAAGTCATGCTCTGTTGAAAGATCACAACCTGTTCTATGGGTTGATTCAAAAGCATACCAGCCGCCCAAATACTTGTAAAGCCGAACTGAACGCGGGGCTTGCATTATTCCAAACTTTCTGATACACTGCTCTCGTATAAAACTATGAAAAAAGACGCGCACCCAACCTACTATTCGGACGCAAAAGTTACCTGCGCATGCGGCAACAGCTTTTCAGTTGGCTCAACCCAGAAAGAAATCCATACTGAAATCTGCTCCAACTGCCACCCGTTCTACACGGGCAAGCAGAATTTGATTGACACGGCCGGCCGCGTGGAGCGCTTCCAGGCCATGGTGAAAAAGACCGAGGGCATCAAGACCCGCGGCAGAAAGAAAAAGGCTGATGAGAAAGTTGCGGCTCTTCCGCTTGACAACCGAAAAAAGCTGGAACAGATCAAAGCAAATCTGGACGCCAAATAACGTTTTAACAAGAACCGCCTAATCTTTTGATGGGCGGTTTTTGTATACCACCCCCAGACCCCCTCCTGAATACAGGAGGGGGAACCAAAGTAGAGGAGGGGGAATTAAAGTATGATTGAGCAAATCAGACAACTCAAAAAACGCTTTCAAGAACTGGAGCACAAACTCCAGTCTGCTGGCGTGGCTTCTGATCCACGGAAATTGAAATCCCTGTCCCAGGAGTACAGCGGCCTCAAGGAAAAAGTTAAACTCGGGGAGCGCTATGAGCGAGTGATGAAATCACTTGAAGAAGCGCAAACAACCAAAAGAGAAGCAAGCGACGCGGACATGGTTTTGCTCGCGGACGAAGAAATCGCGGCTCTGACGAAACAGCGCGGCGAGCTTGAGCGCGCGCTCCAGGCCGCACTCCTGCCCCAGGACCCGAACGACGCAAAAAACATCATCTGCGAAATCCGGGCAGCGGCGGGGGGTGATGAGTCTGCGCTGTTTGCCGCGGAACTGTTCCGCATGTACAGCCGCTTCGCCGAGGAGCAAGGCTGGAAGACGAGCGTCATCTCGGAGAGCAGGATCGGCATCGGCGGGTTCAAGGAGGTGATTTTTGAAATCGCGGGCCAGGGCGCGTACTCGCACCTCAAGTACGAATCCGGCGTGCACCGCGTACAGCGCGTGCCGGAGACCGAAAAGAGCGGGCGCGTGCACACCTCAACCGCGACCGTTGCCGTGCTCCCGGAAGCCGAAGAGCTGGATCTCGCGATTGACCCCAAAGATTTGAAGATTGAAACCTCAACCGCGCGCGGCCACGGCGGCCAGAGCGTGAACACCACGTACTCGGCCATCCGCATGACGCACCTGCCAACCGGGATCACGGTCTCCATGCAGGATGAAAAGTCCCAGCAGCAGAACCGCGAAAAAGCCATGGTGGTCATGCGGACGCGCGTTGCGGCGCACTACGAGGCCGAACGCGCGGCCGCGGAGCGGGATACGCGCTCAAGCCAGATCGGGAGCGGCGGCCGCAGCGAAAAGGTGCGCACCTACAACTTTCCGCAGGACCGGATCACGGACCACCGCATCAAACAGAACTGGCACGGCATTGAGCGGCTCTTGGGCGGAAAGCTCGGGGAAATTATTGAAGCGCTGCGCAGCGAAGACGTCAAAAAGAAGCTGGCAGCATGACCGTGCACCTTGCGCTCGGCCAGGCGCATAAAAAACTAAAAACTTTAAAAACGCCTGACCTGGACAGCGAGGTGCTCTTGTCGCACGTGTTAAAAAAACCGCGCGAACACATTCTCGCGCACCCGGAACAAAATCTGACTGGCGCACAGGCGCGCGAATTTGCCCGCCTCGTAACGCGCCGAGCTGCGCATGAGCCAGTCGCCTACTTGACGCGCCATAAGGAATTCTATGGCCGCGATTTTTACATTGACAATCGCGTGCACATTCCGCGTCCCGCGACCGAGGACTTGATTGACGCAATCAAAGCCGAGCTGTCTGGACCGTTTGACGGGACGCTTGCGGACATTGGCACCGGCTCGGGCTGCATCGCCGTGACTTTAGCGCTTGAATTTCCAAGGGCGCGCATTTTTGCGACTGATATTTCTGATGATGCGCTCGCCGTTGCCATGCAAAACGCGCAGCATCACGCCTGCATTAAAGCGGCCCCGCCGCTTGGAGCGACGAGGCCGCTTGTGGAACGCATCACCTTTTTTAACGGCTCATTGGGCGAGCCGTTGCCAGAGCCGGTTGACATCATAGCCGCAAACCTTCCGTATGGCTGGAAAGACGGATGGACTGATGACGCAGAAGTGTTTTTCCAGCCTGAAATCTCGTACCTGTCAGGCAGGGACGGGCTTGACGCAATTCGCGCGTTGATGCAGCAACTTCCTGGTATTTTGGCGAAAAATGGTTGCGCATTCCTTGAATTTGACCCGCGCCAGGCTGGCGCAATCAAAAAACTCGCAGAACAATCTGGCTGCAGGCGCACTATCATCAAGGATTCAGCCGGGTTTGACCGCATCCTGGCCTTGACAAAATAGGAAAACAGGAGCTTACTATACGTGAGCGCCGTTATTTTCCATAGGAAGGTGGTCCACAATGGACACGATTGAGTGCCCGTCGCGTCCGCAGTGCGGATGCGCGGAATCCGTGTGCCTGGACGACCAGATCAGGCGCGTCCAGGC
>JACOVK010000030.1 GCA_016177305.1 Parcubacteria group bacterium
AACCGGGCAATCGGTATTGCCACGTGCCGATCAATGCAGGGGCCGGAATGCGGAACCTGCGACGCACCGAGCAGAATCTGTGAAGCATGCAAAGAACGGCAGGTGCGGTATCCAGACTACGGCTTGTGCCTGCACTGCACGGTCAAAGAGTACGGCGAGGGATGGACCAACGAGGAAAATTGGGGGGTTGATGACGACCTCTTGATTGAAGTTGAACCGGGCGAAGATGAAGCGGGAGACGACGAGGGCGTTGACGCCAAACTTCAGCGCAGGTACTTCCCGCCCGGAACCCATCCAAACCTCATTCGTGAAGTTCGCGAACTGTTAGGGATTACGCAAAAAGAGCTCGCGCACCTCATGGGCTACCTGAGCATGAGCTCCCTCTCGCATCTGGAGCGTGGGCGAAAGCTGCCGAATCTGGTAACTGCGCTCAAGCTTGAAATAGTCCTCGGTTGGTCAATGGGCAGCCTCTTTGCGGAGCTCAAAGAGCACATTCAGGAAGAACTGCTCAAACGCACAGAGGGCAACAAAGCCATCCACTCAAGTATAGCCAGCAAGCCGCGGTTTCCCTACAAAAAGTTTACCGTAGGGAAGTATCTGCCGCGGGCGCTGGTAGTGCGGGCGCTTGAGCTCATCGCAACCGAGCGCTTCTGCGGCAGGAGCTACCTTGAGCGACATCTCGAGATACCCGAGGCGCAGGCGAAGCGGCTGCAGGCCTACCTGCTTCGAGCCGGAGTTATCGGTCCGGTGGTGGGCAAGGGAAAGCGCCGGGCAATCATGGTGACCCCCCGCAACATTGATAAGGTCAAGCGCAAGCTCAAGTTGGACGGAATGGTCGGCATGGAGGAAACCTCTAGCCCGCCCCAAGTTGTTGAGGAGAAGGACCTAGTTCCGGATGACGAGCCAATGTTGTCCGAAGGCGCTTACGGCGCCTCGGTAGGTCTCTCTGTTTCACTCTTGCCCGAAGAGCGATATGCTCTAGAAATACGATCCCATGAACTCGCGAACAAGATGCGGAGACATGACCTCAAACCGAGCCGCGTAGCCCGTATCGCATTTCGGATGCTCCTAGAGGCCTCTGATGAGGAAATCCTCCGAATTGCCGAAGATGTCCCAAATCTTGAAAAGTTGCGGGGTCGTAGAAGAGTTGATAGTTCCTAACCCGATTTGACGTGTTTCTCCCGGATCGCTCGCCCGCGCGACCGCGCACCTGTCCCGCGAAGATCTCTCCGACACGCTCGCCCACGTGTACGGCGAGCTGGGAGAGAACCAATACGCCGATCGCTGACAAACCTGTCAGGCGATGAGGTCAGAGCCCGTGCACAAGGAAGTGCGCGGGCTTTTTTCTTTTGGCAAAAAAAGAACGGTGGAACGCGTAACTTCCGCATTCCACCGTGGTACTGCTTTGGAGGCATCCAGAGTCCGTATCGCGGACTATGCCGTGACAGCCGCTTCGGTTTCCTCTTCCTCGGCCTCCTCCGTCGCCGCCGACGTGGCGGATTTGAGCTGCTCCTGCATGTCCCGGAGCGCTGTGATGAGCATGTCGGCCTGCTGGACGATGGTCTGGCGCTGGTCCGGCGAGAGCTTCTCTACCTTGAGCGCCTGGGTGTCCTCGTACAGGCCGATGATGCCGCTGGTGAGGCCCTTGAAGGTCACGCGCCGTTCGCGCTTGTCGCCGCTGGAGCTCTTCTTGCCGTTGCCGTTGCCCGTGAGGTTCTGGGTCATGCCCTTGAGCCGGTTCGCGTCCAGGTTGCGCTTCGCGGCCTGCTTGGCCCACTTCACCTGGTTGGCGGCATCCGGAATCGCGAGCAGGACCTTGGCCTGGGCCGTGTTGACCTGCCCCTGGTCCAGCATGTGCTGTACCTCCTCGGGCAACTCCAGGAGCACGAGCCGGTCCGTGATGTAGGTCATGGACTTCTTGATGCGGCGCTCCACCTCGGACTTGTTGCCCAGGCACCGGTCCAGGAGGCTCGCGAGCCCGCGCGCCTCCTCCATGGGCGTGAGGTCCTCGCGCTGCATGTTCTCTATGAGCGCCAGGTCCACGGCATCATCGTCATCAACCTCAACGACCATGCTCGGGATGGTCATCCGTCCGATGCGCTCGCAGGAACGCCAGCGGCGCTCGCCCGCGATGAGCTCGTAGGCCTCAACGCCGTCGGCGCTGATGTCCCGGACCGTGATGGGCTGGAGCACGCCCTTCTCCCTGATGGACGCTCCGAGCTCGTCCAGCGACTCCTCGCTGAAGTGCTGGCGGGGCTGGTGCGGATTCGGCTGGATCTTGTCCACCGGAATCTCGCGGAACACGAACGCATGCTGCACTACTGGGACTGGTGCGTCGGTCATGCGAATACCCTCCTCTGGAAGGTTGAGAGAGAACGGATGGTACAAAAATGAGGCGCTTCACCTCGTAAATATTGTATACATCATTTATTAAATCCTGTCAATGTATTGCTATTGACAAATACAGATATTACTGATATGGTAACCTATCACAAAAACGCCCTTTAACTGCATTCCACAAAGGAGAGGCCAGTGAAAACGCGACAACTGCCGTTTCATCCGTACCCCGCGTTCTCAAGCACGGATGCGTTCGGGCTTGACGTCATTACCATGCACACACCCTCGGACCTCGTCCGGCTCTGCCTGGTATTCCGATGCGGCGGAATGCACTTTGAGGTGCCGGGCGCCGCCCACCTGCTGGAGCACCTGCTGTTCCATGGCCCGGCCCGCGAGCACATACTCCACCCCCTGCTCATGCCGCTCGCCCACAAAGGGGTTGAGGCGGACGCGTACACGGATTACGCTTATACCGGGTACGCGGTCAGCGGACACGTTGATGATACCGCCCCAATGCTGGATGCGCTGCTGAAAATGGGATTTGGCGCCTCTTTTACTTCGGACATGATAGAAAAGGAGCGGGCAGTCATTAGCAGTGAAACGCTCCTCAAGTTGAGCTTCAACCGCTGGCTTGAGTGGCGCCAGCGCCTCCTGTATCCCTCCCACGGAGCGGCGCACCAGCCAGTCATCGGGAGCCCGGAATCGCTCCAGCGCGTCACAGGGGAATCCCTCATGCTGGAGTACGCGAAATGGTACCGGCCCGAGCACGCGGCGGTGATCGTCGTCGGCAATATCCCCCATGAGCGCATCCTCAAACAGCTAACCGGGCGCGAGCTGCTCACCGGAATCCCCGCTCCGAGGCAGGAACCGCTGTTCCCGGACTACGCAGACAGCGCGTACGCCACCCGGACCGAGGATCCCGTGCCGCAGATAAGCTGGTACTTTCGGAGGCCCTCGGACGAGGCGGAAGAAGCGCTCTTCGCGCTCGCCGTCAACGTGATCTGCGACCACCAGCTCTGCCTGCTGGACCAGGCAATGCGGATTAAGCACGCGGGGAGCTACGGCGTCAGGTGCGCGCTCATGTCATACCCGTTCAAAGATGTTGGCATTACGGTTGAATGCGCGCCGGAACTGTTCCCAACCGCGGAAACCGAAATCCAGAACGCGATTGAAGCTGTGTGCGAATGCCGCGTGCCCGAGATCACGTTCCGGGCGGTTGTCGGGAACTACCTGCTAGACCGGAGGGTTGAGGCGCACGAAGTCTCTGGAGACGATTGGGTGAAAAACTTCACCGCGAATTGGCTGGATGGGTCGCTTGAGAGCGGCGTGGACCACGAGACAATCGTCCGGAACGCGACGCCCCAAGACCTCGCGGCCGTGGCCCAAAAGTACCTCGCGCAAGGCCACGGCGCCATGCGCGTGGTGTGGGAGTAACACACTCCCAAAGAACGACAACCCCCTGCAGGCTCATCCCAGCTGCGGGGGGTTCTTTTTATCTTAAAATAATGCCTTCAAACAAACAAAACAGGCTTTAGCCGTCTAACACGCCACTCATACGCCCGCCACCTCCGTGTGTCAACCGCGTAAAAAAGACAGTAAAGACCGCCCACAGCGCATTGCGCCGTGGGCGGTTGGGTGCTACTTCTCGGTAGTCTTTTCCCTCCTTTTTTTCGGCCGCTTTTTGCCAAAAAAGATATACCAATCCGGAAAGTCCGCATAATGATCACAGGGATTACTGGGAAGCCGCACATCCACCGCTCGATAGCGCCTCGTATATTCTGGCGTACTACTGATCCCAGCCGCTACCGCGACTCTGCTCGCTTCCTGCCAGGTAGGATACTTGCCTACTTTTTTCAGAAAGATATCCCACCCTGGAAAGTCCTTGTAACAGCGTGGATCGGACGGAAGCCGCGTATCAACAGATCTGTACCTCTTTTGGTATTCAGACCCGCTTTTGATCCCAGCCGCTACCGCGACTCTGCTCGCTTCCTGCCAGGTAGGATACTTGCCTACTCTTTTCAGGAAGATATCCCACCCTGGGAAGTCCGGATAGCGTTGGCGTGGAACTGCAGGAAGCCGTGTATCAATTGATCTGTACCTCTTTTGGTATTCAGGCCTGCTTTTGATCCCAGCCGCTACCGCGACTCTGCTCGCCTCCTGCCAGGTAGGGTACTTCGATGTCCTAAGAAAGATTTCCCATCCTGGGAAATCTTTGTAATGCATATAGGGAGCACAAGGTAAACGCGCATCAACGTACTTACGCCTCGCCCCATATTCTGTGCTAGTCTTGATCCCGACCGCTACCGCCGCTTTACTCGCTTCTTGCCAGGTAGGGTAAAAAGTGGGCTTCTCCTTACCCAAGAAACTGTACCACCCTGGGAAGTCCTTATAGTAAGTTTGCGGCGAAGAAGGTAAGCGTGTATCAACAGATCTGTACCTCTTTTGGTATTCAAATGAGCTTTTGATCCCAGCCGCTATCGCAACTCTGCTCGCCTCCTGCCAGGTAGGATATTTTGTGGGTACCTCCCTCCCAAGAAAGATGCGAAATCCAGGAAAGTCTGGATAAGATTGGTATGGATTTTGGGGTAGCCTTGGGTCTACATTGCGACACCGCTTATAATAGTCGGCTTGACTAGTAATCCCGTGACGGATTGCAGACCGGCTCGCCTCCTGCCAGGTTTCGTAGCGAGGTGCCGTTATGCGCTCTATAGTCTCAAGCGCACTCAACTGCTCCTGGGTGAAGTGGAACTTGAAACCCTTGCCTTCCAGTGCCAGCGCATCGCGCCTGGGTTTCCGAGCGTCGCCAACTTCCGCCTGGATTGCCTCTGCCATCTCCCGCACCGCGAGCACGCGGTAGATGTTTGCAGCAAAATCCAAGACTATGAACGCTTTGCCGCGCGCCCCCCGGCCCAGTTGCTGGCGGAAGATGATGTTGGATTCGGTCGCGCGGTAGAACACGATGAGCTCCGCGTCCGGCACATCAATGCCTTCGTTGAGCTTGTTGACCGCAAGGATGCGCCGAATCTCATTCCTGCGGAAGGCTTCAAGCGCTTCCGCGTTCTTGCGCGCGCTCTGCTTGGAGTGGACTACTCCGGAACCGGGAAGGAACGGCTGGAAATGCTCCAGGTGCCGGATGCTCTCGCAGAACACGATAGTCTTCGCGCTGCGCTCAAGGATTTGGCGCGCAACTTCCGCATCGCGCATGCGCACGAACACGGTCTCATTTATCTCTTTGAGCGAGACGCGCCGCGTAACTCCTGCCTCGGTGCGCGCGATGTCTGTGAGTGCCTGATCATTGAGGTTGTCGGTCATCACGTGGTACTCAAACGGCGGCACCAGCGCCTGCGCCACGGCCTGCTCAAACGTGATGTTGACCACCTCCGGGCCGAAGATGTCCCTGATGTCTTTTGGATCCATGCGGTCCGGAGTGCCGGTCATGCCCACGAGGTACTGCGGCGTAAAGCGCGTAATGGCACGCTTGTAGGTCGCAGCCTGGCTGTGGTGCGACTCGTCCACAATCACAATGTCAAAGGCGTCCTTTGTAAACTGGCGCCAATGGATGTGTGTGGACTTGAGTGATGCAAACAGCACATCAGCTTCCTGGTGCGTATGCCGCTGGCCATGGAACTCGCCAAACTGGACATTCTCGCCCATGACCTTGCGGAACTCAAGCATGGCCTGCGCAAGAATCCCGGTATCGTGGCACAAGAACAACACCTTCTTGCCGCGGCGGACGTGCTTGCGCGCCCACCAGGCAATAGTAATGGTCTTGCCGAGTCCGGTGGCCATTACCATGAGCGCGGTTGCGTGCGTCTTGAGCCATGTGTCAATGGCTCTGACTGCTTTGCTCTGGTACGTATACAGCCGAACCATTGGGAGCCTCCCTGACGTGGTTATGCGTTTTTATCAATTGTCCAAAGAACTGGCCGAAACTCGGGTAATTATACTAAATTATGGTAAAAAATCAATTCAAAAATACGGCTCAATTACACCATGTGAGCCGATCAACCCCTTGGCATGAGCCGATCAGGGGGAGAAATTGAAGACTACTTCTTCCCCTTTTCCGTTCCCCCAACCCGCTTCTCAACAATCTCGGCAGCAACGTTGCGCGGCACTTCCTGGTAGTTCAAAAATTCCATGGAATAGGATGCCCGCCCCTGGGTCATGGAGCGCAAGCTGGTGGCATAGCCGAACATTTCGGACAAAGGCACCTCCGCGAGGATGACCTTCATGTTGATGCGGTCGTTCATCTCAAGAATTTTGGCGCGCTTGGAGTTTAAGTCGCCGAACACGTCGCCCATGAACTCCTCCGGGGTCACGGCTTCCACTTTCATGATAGGCTCAAGCAAAACCGGGTTTGCTATTTTGGCCGCGGCCTTGAACGCCATCATGGCCGCGATTTTGAACGCGATTTCGGATGAGTCCACCTCGTGGTACGATCCGTCGTACACCGCGGCTTTCACGTCCACCACCGGGTACCCGGCAACCACGCCCGAGTCCAGGGATTCTTTGAGGCCTTTGCCTATGGCCGGAATGTACTCGTTGGGAATGGTTGCTCCCTTGATTTCGTTGATAAACTCAAACCCGGCGCCCTCTTCCGCAGGCTCAAGCCGAATCCAGCAGTGGCCGTACTGCCCGCGCCCGCCGGACTGCTTGATGTACCTGCCCTCGGCTTCCGCGGTTTTGCGGATGGTTTCGCGGTACGCGACCTGGGGCCTGCCCACGTTCGCTTCCACTTTGAACTCCCGCTTCATGCGGTCCACGATGATTTCCAAATGCAGCTCCCCCATGCCCGAGATGATGGTCTGGCCGGTTTCTTCGTCGCTCTTCACGCGGAACGTGGGGTCCTCTTCCGCGAGCCGAGAGAGCGCCATGCCCATCTTTTCCTGGTCAGCCTTGGTCTTGGGCTCAATGGCAATGCTGATCACGGGTTCCGGGAACGTGATGGACTCAAGCACAATCGGAGACTCGGGATCGCAGAGCGTGTTTCCGGTTACGGTCTCCTTAAGCCCCACTGCCGCGGCAATTTCTCCGGCGTACACCTCGGAAACGTCCTCGCGGTGGTTTGCGTGCATGCGCACGATTCTGCCCACGCGTTCGCGGCTTCCGCTTGAGGTGTTGAGCACGTAGGAACCGGCTTTCAGGATCCCCGAGTACACGCGGAAAAAGATGAGCTTGCCCACGAACGGGTCAGCCGCCACTTTGAATGCGAGTGCGCTAAACGGCTCTTGGTCCGCGGCTTTTCGGGTCAGCTTCTTTTCCGGATCCTTGGGATCAAACCCCTGGATGTCCGGAACGTCCAGAGGAGACGGGAGGTAATCGCACACCGCGTCCAGGAGCTTCTGCACGCCCTTGTTCTTGAGCGCGGATCCGCACATCACCGGGAAAAAGTCAGCCGTAATCACGGCCTTGCGCAAGGCGGCTTTCCACTCGGAAAGGGCGACTGCTTCGCCGCCCAGGTACTTTTCCATGACTGCCTCGTCGTTCTCCGCGATTGCCTCAAAAAGCTTTTTGCGGTACTCGTCGGCTTTCGCCTTCATATCTTCCGGAATCTCGGCCTCTTCAACGTCTTTTCCCAGGTCATCCTGGTAGTAGTATGCTTTCTGCGCGAGCAAATCAATGATGCCCGAAAAGTTCTCTTCCGTTCCTACGGGAAGCTGGATGGGGTACGCCTTTTTGGTGAGCCTGCGGTGGATGGATGCAAGGTCCTTGTAAAAATCAGCGCCCGTGCGGTCCAGCTTGTTGATGAAGCAGATGCGCGGCACGCGGTACTTGTCCGCTTGGTGCCACACGGTCTCGGACTGGGACTCAACCCCAGCGACCCCGTCAAACACGGTGATGCCGCCATCAAGGACCCGGAGCGAACGCTCAACCTCCGCGGTAAAGTCAACGTGCCCGGGGGTGTCTATGATGTTGATGCGGCAGTCCTGCCAGAAGCAGGTGGTCGCGGCCGCGGTGATGGTGATGCCGCGCTCGCGCTCCTGCTCCATCCAGTCCATTTCCGCCTCGCCCTCGTGCACCTCGCCGATCTTGTGCTTTTTGCCGGTATAAAAAAGAACGCGCTCCGTGGTGGTGGTCTTTCCCGCGTCAATGTGCGCGATGATTCCGATGTTCCTGATTTTGTCCAACGAGTAATCTCTGGGCATACTATCCGAAATGGGAAAAGGCGCGGTTCGCCTCTGCCATGCGCACCATGTCCTCTTTTTTCTTGATGGCATTGCCCTCGCCTTTGGCCGCAGCGAGAATCTCGTCGGCGAGCTTCTGGTGCATGGGCGCGCCTTTCCGCGATTTTGCGGCAGCCAAAATCCAGCGGCACGCGAGCGTGTACTTGCGCTCGCCCCGGACTTCAACCGGAATCTGGTAGTTGGCTCCGCCCACGCGGCGGGACCGAACCTCAAGCTGGGGCGACACGTTCTTGATGGCCTGCTCGTACACCGCGAGCGGGTCCTGCTTGCTCTTTTCCGAAACCATGCCGAGCATCTGGTACACCACGTTGGTTGCGGTCCGCTTCTTGCCGCGCCGCATCACGTAGTTGATCAGCTTGGCAATGCTCGTTGAGTTGAATTTTTGGTCCGGCGCTATGGCGCGGCGCGGCGCTTTCTTTCCCCTCATATCGTCAATACATAAATATTACCCTTTACTCTTCTCCCGCTTGGCTCCGTACAAGCTGCGGCCCTGCTTGCGGCCGGAAACGCCGAGCGTATCATACACGCCGCGCACAATGTGGTAGCGCACGCCGGGCAAATCTTTCACGCGGCCGCCGCGGATGAGCACGATTGAGTGCTCCTGCAAATTGTGGCCCACGCCCGGAATGTATGCCGTAACTTCCATGCCGTTTGAAAGGCGCACGCGGGCGATCTTGCGCAATGCGGAGTTCGGCTTTTTCGGAGTGGTGGTGGTAACGCGAAGGCACACCCCGCGCTTAAAGCTCGCGCCCTTGGGAAGTTCACTGCGCTTTCGGACTGCCGGATTGTACACGGACCGCAAAGCAGGCGTCTTGCTCTTCTTCACCCGGGGCGTGCGCCCTTTTCGCAATAATTGATTTACCGTTGCCATAATTACATACACTAACAAAATCTCTCCCTTGAGTCAAGCCGTTATGACACCAATCCCGCGAGCCGGAAAAAAACGTCAAAAATACGGCCAAAAATATTGACCCCTAAAAAATTATCCGCGAAAATCAACAGCAACAGAATCCATGGGCCGTTCCGGCTTAATTGCGATTTTAGATGATGGTACCGGTCCGGCAGAACCTCAAACAAGAGCTTTGAGCCGTCAAGCGGAGGGATTGGTATCAGGTTAAAGGCAAGCAGTATGATATTGATGAGGATCAAAAATCCGAGCAGCTGGATTAACAGGTTAAAAGGCCCCAGAATCGGGCCGAGGATATTGACGACAACCAAAAAGATGCCGATACTCGCCAAGTTTGATGCGGGTCCCGCGAACGCGACCAGCACCTCCCCCCAGCGGCGGTGCTTGAGGTTATGGGGATTGAACGGCGCGGGCCTGCCCCATCCAAATCCCACGACAAGCAAGAGCAGCATGCCGAACGGCTCAATGTGCGCGAGCGGGTTGAGCGTCAAGCGGCCCATCAGGCGGCCCGTGTCATCGCCCTGCAGGTACGCGGCGAGCACGTGGCTGTACTCGTGCACCGTAATGCCGTACACGATTGCCAAAAGCCACAGGAAAAAGAGGGCGGGCTCGCTGAATAAAAGTGAGATAATCATACCCAAACAGTATACACCATTGACGCGATTCGGACAATGTGCTAGAATGTCAAATTATGGCTCGCAGGTGCAGTTTCTGCGGCAGAGGCGCCAACAACGCCAACTCCCGCTCCAAATCCAACATCGCAACCAAGCGCCTGCAGAAACCGAATCTGCAGAAGTTTAAGATCGGGCATTTGACCGTGCTCTCCTGCACCCGGTGCAAGCGCACCATGAACAAGCCCGAACGGGTGATGCAAAAAGAGGCGTAAGCCTCTTTTTTAATGCCATTGCGGTGATGGCGGCGTGGACCCGCCGAATCGGCGGGGCCGCGGCGCCGCCGACGCTATAAAACGCGAATATCGTGCTCAAGCAGGGTATTCGTATCCTTGAACCGGAACGTGCCGTGGAAAAAGTTTCCGGCGAGAAAATGCGGAAACCAGTGCTCGTCATCCGGCCACATGTCCTTGAACGGAATTTCGGAATACGGAAACCACTGTGGCCGCATCTCTTCGGTTTCCCCCGGCTCGCCGATGAACTGTGATGCGCAGAACA
>JACOVK010000027.1 GCA_016177305.1 Parcubacteria group bacterium
ACCGGCTTTGATTCTCCGGTGACCATTGATTCGTTTACGTCTGATTCACCATCAACAATTTGACCGTCAGCCGGAATTTTCGCCCCGGGCCGCGCCAGGACAACGTCACCCTCCCTTAATTCGGACAGCTGAACCGTTGCCGGTTGGCCGTTGCGGATTACCTCGGCAGTATCCGGAAGCAGTTTTGACAGTTCTTTGAGCGCGCCCTGCGCACCGCGTACCGCGCGCATCTCAAGCCAGTGACCCAAGAGCATGATGGTGATAAGGGTCGTCAACTCCCAGAACAGGGCTTCCGCGCCCGCAAAAACCGCGTACACGCTCCAAAGGTATGCGGCTGAAATGGCAATGCCAATGAGCGTCATCATGCCCGGCAGGCGGCCCCGAATCTCGCGCCATGCTCCGGCGAGGAATACCCAGCCCCCGTAGAAAAACACGATTGAACCGAGTATCAAAGGCAGATAGTCTGAACCGGAAAAATCCGGCGGAGACCAGCTGAAAATCTCCTCAACAACATCCGCGTACAGCACCACCGGAACCGTGAGTATAAGGCTCACCCAAAACTTGCGCAAAAACATGGCCGTGCTGTGGCCGGCGTGCTTATCATAGCCAGCGTGGTCCATTGCCCCCTTTTTCTCTTTTGCGGGAACGAGGTTCATCCCGCATTCCGGGCACATACCCGGCCTGTCTTGAATAACTTCCGGATGCATGGGGCAGGTGTAGGTTTTGGACTCGGGTGTGTTGCGGTCCGCCGGAGCCGGACCGGTTGAGCAACAATCGTGGGTTGTGGTGTGGTGTGTGTGATCCATGCGGAGCCGGACGAAGCCTTTCATCAGCACTTCATCCGGCCGGCGCATAGCGCCTACTTCTCAAACCGGTTCCAGAGCCAAGCAAACACCCAGCCCGTGATATACCCGAACACGAACGCGAGGATAACCCCGAGAATCGCGATGCCGAGCGAGAACGCGCCCACCGTGTAGTCGCCCGCCACAAAGTGCTTGGCGCTCCACCAGTCCGCGAGCTGTTGCCCGGCTCCCGCGGCCACCGCGAGCACCCACCCGAGGTGCATGAGGCCGAACAGAGAGCCGAGCGAAAGCCCGGCGGTCTTTTGCGAAAGTTTCATAGTCCCCCTTTCATTAACGCGCCGGCCGACTAACCGACGAAAAATTTACTTCACGCGCTTCCAGAGATAGGCCGCAAGGAGCCCGAGTACCAGCCATACGAGCGCTGTGGTGACGGTTGAGATGGCAAGCCCGGTTCCGCCGTAGCCCATCATTCCCCCTCCCCAACTACCCATCATGCCGCCGAATCCGGAGCCGAATCCGGAACAGTTAAAAGAACCGTCCGAATCAGCAAATGCCGAAGCCGGAACCAGTGCCGCAAATGCGGCAAACGTTACGAACAGAGAACGTAATCGCATATGTTTTGTTGTTAATTACTGTTGAGTATAGCATATCACACACGCCGTGCGCCTACACCCCGCACCCGCCCCCGCCGCCGGACGAAACCGGCTCAACTTGGGCTGCGATGCTCTGGTACCCAGTACTTGACGAGAAGTCGTACCCCAGGATTTCCTTCGGAGCGGCGTCTTGCCACGAGAGGCCCTGCGCGCCGAGGTACTTGGCAATGGTGAGGTAGGTCTCCGGGAACCAGTATGCGTTTACCGCGAGCGCGTATTGGTACATCTCCTCTTCGCCCACGCCTTGGCTCGCCAAGAGCTCCAGAAGCCCGAGCATTGCCATGCCATGGTTGCAGTCCGGAAAGTACACCGAGTTGCCGCAGCACGGGCGGTAAATCCCCTGGGCGACCCGCTCAACGAGTGATTGCTGCTCCGGAGTGAGTGTTACGAACTCGTGCATGCTGTAGTGGTCCATGGGATCCCCGATTGCTAACGTCCACCCGCCGGTTGAGGCGAACCTGCCCGCTCCCCCGTACTCCGGATCCTGCATGGGGCCCTCATCAAGGATCGGGTTCTTGTTGGCAAGCCCGAACGCCCACAGCACATTCAAGAGCACATCCGCGTTTTGCGGAGTGATGCGGAGCGGCTCGGCAAGCGTTCCGGAAAGCATGGCCTGCTCCTCCTCGGTGAGGCCGCCGCGGTTTTGGTAGATTGACTCAAACGCCTGCTGGTCAATGGCCCCGCTTGAGACCATCTTGCTCCCGAGGTCTCCCCAGGCAACCGGAAGCAGAACCCCTTGCTCCGGAATCACGGCCGCAGCATAGGTACTGATGTCAGCGGCTCCGACACCTTGCCCGAAAGCGTCCGCGCCGACTGGAGCGTCGCGGCCGCTTGAGCGCTCCACGCCGCGGCTGAACCGGGGCGTAATGCGGACCACAAACAACGCATTAAAGAGAAACACCGCAAGCACAACAAGCGTTGTGGTGCGCCAGAACGAAACTGATGTAGGTAATTTCATATGAATGCAAGTAACGGATTATTCAATGCAGCAGTCAAAGACCTTTTTGACTATATCCCCGAGCGAACCGAGAAAGCCTTGCGGTTTGGCGTCATGAACGTTGAGCGCGTGCTCATCAATCTTTTTAACATCCCTGACTGACACGAGCTTTAGGTTGATGCCCCAGAACAGCGAGTAAAGGCCATACGCCTTGCCGAACAGGTCATGCGCCTCGTCATTCCGCCCCAACCCGAGGGCTTTGGTGCCGACTTCCATGAGGCGCATGCATGCGGCGAGCAAGTGCTTTGAGATGCACCACACCTCGCCCTCGTACTCTTTGATGATCTTTTTCAGGAGCTCCTTGCGCATCTCGCGCACCTCGGCAATCATATCATAGTACTCATGCTTGCCGGTCTTGGCTCCGGTGAAGAAAAAGTGCTCTTCAATGGAAACCAGGTTCATGATGGCAATGGACAAATCCTGGTCAGACGACAAATCCATCTTATCCTGCTTTTTCATGGCATCCACGCGTGCCACGAACTCGTTCAGGCGTTGCATATCAGTAGCATCAGCCATAGGGTTAGGTGGTTACTTCAACAAGCACAAGGCTGACAAAAAGCAGCAGTATGACAACGAGGACCCCCTGGAATGGAACATGCCTGCCGGAACGGAGGCTCGTGAGGCTGCGGGAAGCATATGGGCTCGCCAGGACAAGGAGGCCGCCCAAGACCGCACCGATGAGCACATTCGGAATCACGAGCGTGGTTCCGTACTGCCCGATCCCTGCCAGGTAGAGCCCGCGCGCGCCGGGCAGAAACGGGGCAACCGGCGCGACAGTCGTGGCAAACACCAAGAACGCGATTGCCAGGCGCTGGCCGCGGAAATACTGGACCCGGATGAGCTTCGCCATCCACATGCCGAGCGCGAGGCTGGCCGCTCCAAGGGCAATGCCCACGGACAGCGAGGAAACGCCGAGCTGGTACGCGCCAAGCCCGATGGCAACCGCGCCTGCGGTGCACAGGGGGCAGTGCGCGAGTACCAACTTTGGCACGCCCGCCCCGAACGCCGCAGCAATAAGCGCATAGTACGTGTTTCGCCTCATACGCTACTCCTGGTACCGCGAAACGTCTCCGTTGCCAGTAAAGCCGTACACCGGAAGCTCGCCCCGCGCCACCCCGCCCATGCCCGGAGCGCCTGCAGGCATGCCGGGCAAGGCAAGACCCGCGATTTCAGGTTTTTCGGAAAGCATGCTCATAATGCTCTCAACCGGAACATGGCCCTCGGAAACATAGTCCCCGATCACCGTGGTGTGGCAGCTCTCAAGCCCTCCAGGAATTCCGTACTGCTCTTTGATGGCAGTGAGATCATCGTGGTTCTGGACCTCAACCTCAAACCCCTTGCGTTTGAGGTAGGTGATGTAGTTGGCACAGCACCCGCACGCCGGAGTCTTGTGCACCACCGCAGCCATCGGGGCAGTAACCCCGGGAACGCGCGAATCAGCGGAATTAAACGACTGCTGGAGCAGAACCGTTCCACCGATCCCTGCGACAACCGCAACAGCGATAATAACTCTTTTCATAGATACTCGTCATTAGAAGACAACTCATTGCAACCCAAAAAACGCGACAAAAAAAACCTTTGTGGTCCGCTTGGTCGCGCTCGTTCAAACATTAAAACGTTTTTGGATGCAAAATACCCTGCGAAAACAGATATACGTACGGCGAAAACAACCGCGTGCCGCCGTACCTGCGGTCAGGCCGGCCGCGGTACGGAAACAGGGCGTACGCGCGGAGGGGGACGAACGGAAAAAAGATGACCAGCGCGAGAATAAGCAGCAACACGTACGCGGTCGGGAGCGCGGACGCAAACTGCGCGTGCGCCAGGGCGCTCCCCGCGGCATGGTCAAGGGCGCAGCAATCGCCGCTCCCCGCGGGGAGCGGCATGGCGCCGTGCGAAGCATCGTGGCCGACCGGGCTTGCATGGGCGAGCGTCAATCCGCGGCACGAAAAAGCGAACGCCAGGATCAGGAGTGCGGCGATGCTTGCGTACTGGCGGCAGGAAAGCGGTTGTGCGCGGAATGCGGTCATGGCCATAGTATACCACGAGCCAAATGCAGAATCAACAATCCAACAAAAACACGAACCCCGTCTCGCCGAATCGGCGGACGGGGTTACGCGTGTGAGGAATCTACATCAGTAGACATCATGCATCTCCTTTCCTCGTTCTCTTAGCCCGCTTTTGTTGTGACTACACCACAAACGAGGCGGACCACCCTTTGCCATAGTGTTTCCCTGAATGAAATGGGCATGGGCCGCGTATACCCGCACGCAAGAATGTTCCTGCTCTGTGGTGGTACGCGAACCTGGGAATGCCCTGGGTAATCCGCAGCCTGACACCCGCGGGCGCAGGCAATTTGGATTCCCAAGAGGCACAGTTGTCGAAAACCTATGGGCAAAGAGCTATCTCTATTATAGCGCAAAACAAGCTGCTGCGCAAGGCAACGCCCCTTTGGCTAAGCTTAGGAAAACCAAACGATATTTATCAACAGGTTGTGCACGGAGGCCCGCCGGATTTATGCGTTTCGCCGCTTTTCGGCCATTACCCGATCAAGCCCGGCAGAATCAAAATAGCCAGAATGACGATGCTCACCAAGAGCAGCATATTGACTACGCCGAGGATGCTGTTGATTTTAACCACAACTACTTTTGTTCTTAGCATACCTATTTTCTTGAAGGGTACATGACCATCTCATCCGAACGGTCGTAGTCCGAAAGCTTTTCGCCCTTGCCGAACCAGTGCTCAATTTCGTGCTTGGCTTCTTCCTCGGTTTCGGACGCGTGCACCAGGTTGTATACGGCGCGCTTGTCGCGGTTCGCGGCAGCTGCCGAGTCCACGGAAAAATCGCCGCGGATGGTTCCGAGCTCTGAATCCGCAGGCATCGTTGAGCCCGCGAGCTTGCGCGTCATGCTCACCGCATGCACGCCCTTAATCGCCATCACCACCACGGGCCCGGAAATCATAAAATCAATGAGCCACTTCCGCACCATGGGGCCGATTTTTTCGGCCTGGTCCGTTCCGAGTTCGGCCCTTGCGTCGTACCCGAACTTCGCGTACGTGGCAAGCGTCTTCTCGCCCAAACGGTTGACCCATGTTTTATCCTTGGGGTAGTGGCTGTCTATCTGCTCAAATGTCGGCTTGAACATTTTCAAACCCACGATTTTGAGGCCGACCTGCTCAATCCTGCGGATGATCTCTCCGGTCAAGCCGCGCCAGACCGCATCCGGCTTTGCCATTAAAAACGTAATCTCTTCCCCGGGGTGTTTCGCCATATCATGTTATGGATTAGGTGCTGATGATAGATTGGTAATCTTTGCCAAAACCTGGCTCGGCGTAAAGTTCGCCTTAATCAGGTAGTCGGTTGCCCCGAGCGCCCTGCCCTTTGCGATATCCTCTTCCTGCCCCAAGTTCGTGAGCATGATAATGGGGGTCGCCTGGTACTGCGGCATCTCCCGCAGTTTTTTGAGCACCGCGAACCCATCCAGCTTGGGCATGATGATGTCAACCAGGATAATGCCATAATTTTCTGCCTGGGCCATGGCCAAACCCGCTTCCCCGTCCGAAGCCACGTCAATCTCCATCCCCTCCCTTTCAAATTTGGTTTTGTACATGGTGGCGAGCATTTCTTCATCCTCAAGAAGGAGGATTTTTTTGCCCGCAGCCGGTGTTTGTGCCTGTTCCATGATGGAACTATTGTAGCAAAACCGCCCAAAACCGCAAGACCGGCCCGCTACCGTAGCTCCACAAACTCCCCGTCGCTCACCATGCGGATGTCGCCGAGCTCATCATTCCGCAGAACCGGAATATGGCGCGCTTCAAGACGCTTGAGCACCCGGAAGTTGGGGTGCCCGTACCGGTTATCCGCCCCAACCTGGATGACTGCAACCTCCGGCGTAACCGTATCCAAAAATAAATCAGAGCTGGAGGTGTTGCTGCCGTGGTGCCCTGCCTTGAGCACTTCCGCATCCAGGTAATCGCCGTAGCGCGCGGCGAGCTCGTCTTCCACGGCCTGCGGCGCATCTCCGGTGAGAATAAAATCAATGTCCCCATCGCTGAATTTGACGATAATTGACGCCGCGTTGTTGTCTTCAATATCGCGGCCCACGAAACTCTGGTCCGGAAACAGCACGTCAAGCACAACGCCCTCTCCAAGCTCGTACGTTTGGCGGGACTCAATGTAGCGAACCGGAATCTGCTTGCGGGTAATGACCTCCTGCAGCGCGGAAAAGACGCTGCTGTCATGCACCACCCCGGGATCAAGCACGAGCCCAACATCATACCGCTCCAAAACCGGGACCAGGCCCGCGATGTGGTCCGAGTCAGGGTGCGTTGCAATCACCATATCCAAAGTCCGGTCAAAAAACGCCAGATTGCGCCCGAGCCTATCCAGCACGCGGTTGTCCCGCCCCCCGTCTATGAGAATGTTTTGGCCGTAGCGCGTTTTGATGAGCACGCTGTCCCCTTGTCCGATATCAAGGAATATGACCTCGGTCTCTTGGCCGCGGGCGGAAACGCTCACGAACAAGACCGCAGTCAAGAGGGCAGACAGCGCCGCAACCGCCGCCGCAAGGCCGATGGCCTGCCTGAACCGCTTGATGGTCATAGGGCCTTCACTCCCCTGTTGTACCGCCACACCATCCACCAGACAAGGCCGTACAGGGCGAGCATCAGCATCCAGTGAAACTCTCCAAGCTCAAACGCCGCAAATCGCAGTGATGACAAGCCCTCTGCAACGCGCATCATGTACTCCAGCAAGAGCCACGCGGGCCAGGCC